>NZ_CAXGLS010000043.1:0-21355 GCF_964010655.1 uncultured Idiomarina sp. | reverse complement strand
TACAATTCGGTTTGGGGTTGCTATGTTCTTTCTACGTCAAAAACCACAACGCTTGGTTTTAAGGCGCACAAAAAAAATATTCCAGGGAGTATTCCAATTATGAAATCTCAATTTTTCAAACGCACGCTAACTGCTGCAGCGGTTGCAGCAGCGATGGGTTTGTCAGCAACAGCTGTTGCACAGAGCACGACCGGTACCGTTAACGGTCAAGTTGTGACTTCTAGCGATGCTGCTGTTACTGGTGCAACTGTTACCATCCGTAACGTTGACACAGGCTTCACTCGTACTGTTCAGGTAGAGTCAGACGGTTCATATCGTTTCCCTCAATTACCGACAGGACGTTACACGGTCACTGCTAACGCTAACGGCTATGAGCCGAACCAAACTCAAGAGTTTGTAATCAGCGCAGGTGGCTCGCGTGAAATCACTGTACCTCTTTCAAGCGGTATTGAAACTATCGATGTTTCAGGTACTAGCATCTCAATGGTCGACACACGTGCTTCTGGTACGTCATTGAACATCGGCGAAGCTCAAATCGACCGTATTCCAGTTCCACGTAACGCTACAGCGGTTGCATTGCTTGCTCCAAGCACAACTGCTGGTGATGGCCGTTTCGGTAACTTAGCTTCTTTCGGAGGTTCATCAGTTGCGGAAAACGCTGTTTATATCAACGGCTTGAACGTAACCAACTTCCGTACAGGTACTGGCTTCTCAGACGTACCATTTGAATTCTACAAAGAGTTCGAAGTTAAGACGGGTGGTTACTCTGCAGAGTTTGGTCGTTCTACTGGTGGTGTTATCAACGCTATCACGAAGAGCGGTACTAACGAATTTGAGTTCGGCGCAAACGTTTATTATCAACCTGAGAGCTTGCGTGAGACCTCTCCAAACAGTATCTTGTCTGATGGCTCTACGTACGTTCTCAACGAGTTAGACGAACGCTCAGACATGGAAGGTAATATCTACGCGTCTGGTCCGATCATTAAAGACACGTTGTTCTTCTACGCAATCTATAATCCGCGTAATATCGATAACAATTACTCATCTGGTGAAGGTAAATTCTTCAACGAAGCTGTCGCCGATGATGCGTTCTACGGTGGTAAGATTGACTGGCAAATCACCAGTAATCATCTAGTTGAACTGTTAGCGTTTTCGGATTCAGCTACCACTGAAACAGACATTAGCCGCCGAACTACTGACGGCCTCAGCTACCAGTCAACTTCGTATGAAGAGACTGGTGGAGACAACTGGTCTGTAAAATATACCGGTTACTTGACTGACGACTTAACGGTTTCAGCATTGTACGGTGAAAACAAATATGACTTGACCTCATATAGCAACGTACAAGCTAACTGTAACTTTGTATACGATCGTCGCGATGCAGCGCCTCTAGGCACGTTCGCAGGTTGTATCGGCAGCCCAGGTTACTTGACTGAAGAAGGTCAAGATAAACGTGAAGCGATGCGTGTGGACTTCGAATGGTACCTTGGCGACCACTTGCTACGCTTCGGTTATGATACTGAAACAAATACGTCAAATGCGCTTGAAGGCTATTCTGGTCCAGGCGGCAAGTTCGTGACTTTACGTGACGGAACCCCCGGCGGTCTGCTTGATAACGGTGCAAGTATCCCGGATGGCGTTACTGAGTACCTTGAAGAGCGCGTTCGTACCGTTGAAGGTAGCTTCGAAACTGAAAACCAAGCGCTTTACGTTGAGGATATCTGGTCTATCACTGATAACCTGACAGCAACGATTGGTCTTCGTTATGACTCGTTCGAAAACAAAAACGGTAACGGCGAAACCTTCGTAAAAGTTGATAACATGTATGCGCCACGTCTTGGCTTGTCATACGACATCAACGGTGACGGTCAGTCAAAAGTGTTTGCAAACGTAGGTCGTTACTACTTACCAGTAGCAAGTAACACTAACGTACGTATGTCTGGTAACGAGTACGATGTAACTCAATACTTTGTATTGGAAGGTACTTCAATTGACCAGTTCAATGGCAACGATTACCTGACTTACACTAAAGGCGATAAGATCGGTGACGACAGTGTAAACGCGGATGGTACCGTTCCGAACACCAAAGAATTCGTTGACCAAGACATCGACCCAATGTACCAAGACGAATACATCATCGGTTATGAAGCAGCATTCGCTGAAAACTGGAGCTGGGGCGTTCGTGGTATCCGTCGTGAATTGAACGGCGCTATCGATGACATGAGCGTTAAAGGTTATCTTGATGACACCTACGGTTGCCATGGCGGTAGCTCGTATGTATTGGGTAACCCAGGTAAAGTTGCAACTATCTTTGCTGATACCGACTGTAATGCAGACACTGCGCTTGAAAAAATCGACATCGATTTGGCAGAGCTTGGTTTCCCAGAAGGTAAACGTTCTTACAACGCTGTTGAGCTAACCTTAGCAAAAGCGTGGGACGGCAAATGGTCATTAAACGCATCTTACACTTGGGCTCAAAGCTACGGTAACACCGAAGGTTTGGTTAAGTCTGATATCGCTCAAGACGATGCGGGTATCACTCAGGACTTTGACTTTGCAGAGCTGATGGATGGTGCTTACGGTTACTTGCCGAACGACCGTCGCCATACCTTCAAAGCATACGGTGCATACGCGCTGACTGAGAACTTCCGTTTAGGTGCAAACTTTACGTTGAGCTCAGGTCGTCCGTTAAATGCATTCGGTATCGGCCACCCGAACGGTGTGCCTCAATACGGTGATACTTTCTACGTATGTACAGCAAACTGTGATGACAAAAACGAAGCTACCAATGAGTACAATCAAATTACTCGTGGTACTTACGGTCGTACAGACTGGACTCCAACCTTGGATCTTAACGCGACTTACGTAACCGAGTGGTCTGGAACTGAAATCGAATTCCGCGCAGACGTATACAACGTATTGAACTCTTCAGCAGTTCAGCGTCGTAACGAGTTCGCAGAAGAGAACGTTCCAGGGGATGCAAATGAATACTTCATGGCACCAACTTCTTACCAAACGCCTCGCTACGTTCAGTTGAGCGCTGGTATCAAGTTCTAATAGAACATTCAGTTAATACTGAATACAAAACCACCCTTCGGGGTGGTTTTTTTTTGTCCAATCCGCTCTCCGCGTACTTAATTGAGTTGTTATTGACTTCATAATAATTCTTTAAAGTCAAACACTTAATAATAAAGTTAATCATAATTTAGTAACAAGTTGTTTACATAAAATTAACTTATTGCTAAATTCAAATTACCTCAAACATATTTTGAGGTAAAAAACAATAAAGTTCCGGGGAGTTTCAAATCATGAAAAGCACAACTTTTCGTAAAAATTTGTTGGCAGTAGCCATTGCAGGCGTCTTTTCGATGCCCGTTATGGCGCAAGATCAGCAAGAATCTACTGCTGACGATCAGCAAGCAGAAAAAGTAGCTGAGCGCATTCAAGTGACAGGTTCGCGTATTCCGCAATCGTCTAACGTAGTGAGCTCTAGTCCTATATCTCAAGTAACCTCAGAGGAGTTCGAGTTTTCGGGTAACGTTCGGACCGAGGATTTAGTGAACGATTTACCACAAGTGTTTCCAGGTCAGACATCTACCGATTCAAACGGTGCAACTGGCACGGCAACTATTTCACTCCGGGGGTTAGGCTCTAATCGTACATTAGTGCTTATGAATGGCCGCCGGTTGGTCATGGGATCGCCATTACAAGGCGCTATCGCGCCAGATTTAAATCAGATCCCAGGCGCACTGGTTGAAAATGTTGAGTTACTCACGGGCGGTGCATCGGCAACTTACGGTTCGGATGCTGTCGCGGGTGTCGTGAACTTCATCATGAAAGATGATTTTGAGGGCGTAAAGCTAGATTATCAGCACAGCTTTTATCAGTATAATAACCCCAACAGCAATGATGTAGCGCAATCGGCCCGTGACGCTAACTTCGATCTGGCGCCAGGTTCTGGTCGCGATGGTCATATGAATGATTTCTCGATCATTTGGGGGGTCAATGCGGACAATGGCAAAGGTAATATTACCGGCTATGTAACTTATCGCGATATCAAAGCGGTTACATAAGATAATCGCGACTATAGTATTTGCTCACTAGCAGGTGGACCTGGAGATTATTCCTGCGGTGGCTCCGGCACCATTCCAGACGGTCGCCTAACTGATTTCGTTGACTACGACTACTACATCGATCAAGGTACTTTCCAAGAGTATGACGGGCGCTTATACAACTTTGGTCCTCGCAATTATTTTCAGCGTCCCGATGAGCGTGTCACACTCGGTGCATTTGGTCATTACGAAATCAACAAAAACATGGAGTTTTTCGGTGAAGTTGGCTTCGTTAAAGACCGAAGTGTTTCACAGATCGCGGAATCAGGTGCCTTTTTTCCACAGGTTGATTTGAGTTGTGACAACCCGTTTCTATCGCCGCAACAAGCAAGCGTATTGTGTGGACCGGGTGGTCCCGCCACTGTATCAGGTGATCCGAATGTGTGGGAAGGTGTTTACATAGGCAAGCGCAATGTTGAAGGCGGTCCGCGTCAGAATGATATTCAGCATTTATCGTATCGCGGCGTGTTCGGAATTCGAGGATATTTGAACGACACGTGGAGTTATGATGTTTCTGCTAATTTCGGTAACGTGACACTAAGTTCGACCTATCTAAATGATTTCAGTATTACCAACATTGGACGAGCACTCAACGTCACAACGGATCCCGACACTGGGGAGGCGGTCTGTACCGCAGCTTTGAGTGGTGTTGATCCAAATTGCGTACCTTGGAATATCTTTGCGCCAAATATTACCCAAGACGCCCTCGATTATCTAACGCTACCGCTCTATGCCAATGGTGAAACTAATTTGCGTGAATATACTGCGTATGTGATTGGTAACCTCGGTGACTATGGTATCCGCAGTCCTTATGCCGTCGGTGGAGTCGAGCTTTTGCTGGGCGCGACCACACGCAGCGAAGAGCTCGTTTTCCAACCCGATAGTGGGTTTACATCAGGTGATGGGGCTGGTCAAGGCGGGCCTACAATCGGAGTTTCCGGCAGCTTAAGTGTTGATGAAATCTTTTCGGAAGCAAAAATCTATTTGGTTGAGGGAGCCGACTGGGCGGACACTCTTACAATGGATCTTGGTTATCGCTATTCGGAATATTCAACAGCCAAAGAAACCGATACCTACAAGTTAGCTTTAGGTTGGGATATTAACGAGATGTGGAAGGTACGTGGTAGCTTCCAGCGTTCGGCACGTCATGCCAACATTCGTGAATTGTACCAAGCTCAGTCTATCGGTTTGTACGATATGGATTCAGAGCCGTGTGGTGGTGCTGATCCAGAAGCTACTCTAGAGGAGTGTCAACGCACCGGTGTCACTTCGGCGCAGTACGGCAATATCCCACAAAGTCCAGCTAACCAATACAACTCGATTTCAGGAGGTAACCCCGATCTAGAGCCTGAAACCTCAGATACAATATCTGTTGGTTTTGTCTATCGCACAATGGAAGGGGATTTCGATGTTTCTTTAGATTACTTCGATATAAAAGTTGAGGATGCCATTGGTATTGTCGCAGCTGAAACCACGCTCGATTTGTGTTTGGATACCGGTGATGCGCAGTTCTGTGAACTCATTAATCGCGGTCCGGAAACAGGTTCACTTTGGTTGGGTCAAGATAATATCATTGCGACTAATGTGAATATTGGTTTTGAGCAGCGGTCTGGTTTTGACTTAAATTCAAGTTATACCATTCGCTTTGATAATGATTTTGGCAAGCTCAAATTCAACCTAGTGGGCACTTATTTCACTAAGTTTGATACTCAGCCGGTTGTCGGTCTTCGTGTGTATGAGTGTGCGGGCTATTGGGGAGGCGTATGTGGTGCGCCGAATCCAGAGTGGCAACATAACTTGCGAGCGACATGGGAAAACAACGACGGCTTAGCCGTTTCTGCAAATTGGCGTTACCTTGGTGAGACTCAGCAACTTGATAGTGGACCGCAAGATATCGATGCAGAAAACTATCTTGACTTAACTGCTCGTTACCGTTGGGGAGATAACACGACGATTAGTGTGGGCGTGAATAACGTGCTTGAAAATGATCCGCCGTACTTAACCGGTGCGCCAGGTAGTAATGGTAATACCTATCCAGGGTATTTTGATGCACTCGGACGCTACGTGTTCGCGAGTATCTCCTATCAATTCATGTAATCTTTTAAATTCAATGAGTTATATGCAAAAGGCAGCGCTTCAGCTGCCTTTTTTACATCCAAAGAACACTTGTTAACCTAAAGTGATACATTTGACTATGAGTTGTGCATATCGACTAAAAGGTGGTCAAACAGTTCGTTTAACAGGTCCATTTAGTTGAATTTCTCCTCAGCTGGCGTTAAAAGTCGGTGCGGCATCGCAAAGACCTCAATTGAGCGATGACCGCTCATTCACGTCACTTATCCTCTGATGAGCGACAGAATAAGAACACACACCAGGGAGAAAAACATGACGAATAGTACCTTCCGCAAGAGTTTAACTGCTCTCGCTGTAGCGGGTGGTCTAGCAACCCCAGCGTTGGCTGTCGCGCAGGACAGCAATACTGTTGAAGCGCAAGGCAATATCGAAAAAATTCAAGTTACGGGTTCACGCATTAAGCGTTCAGACCTAGAAAGTGCGTCTCCTGTAGAGGTTCTTTCGGCAGATCAACTGACAGATCAAGGCCGTTTATCGGTTGCCGATGCGTTACGTAATCTCACCTCGAACTCGTTTGGCTCATTTGTACCAAGCTCAGGTAGCTCAGCACAATCACAGTCCACGGTTAACTTACTTGGTGTCGGCGCAAGTCGTACGCTAGTCTTACTCGATGGTAAACGCGTAGCCGGTTCACCATCGCTGGGTGGCTCTTCGGCTAATTTAAGCACGATTCCAATGGCGGCTGTGGAGCGCATTGAGGTGCTTAAAGATGGTGCTTCAGCGGTATATGGTTCTGATGCCGTCGCAGGTGTCGTTAATATTATCCTAAAAGACGACTTCGAAGGTGTCGCAATTAACACCAAAGTCGGTCGTCCGGAGGCTGAAGGGGGTGATAATGAGAGTTTCAGTATCACCGCAGGTACGTCGTCAGATCGTGGTAATCTGACTATGGTGTTCGAGCATCAGACACGTGACGCGATCTATGACCGTGATCGTCCGTACACAGCACCACAGATGTTCGACGAAAATGGTGATGGTGTCATCTCGTTAAACGATGAAACGATTGGTATTTCAAAATACGGTGCGACGCTTGTTAATCCTGAGGGAAACTATGAGGCATCGCCGTTATGTGGTCAACTGACAGAAGACGTCGATGGCTTTGTGGGTGTACTCGACCAAGGTACCGCAAACGGTGGTATCGGTCAGGGGACGGTATGTGGATATGCCTATTCCAGTGTATCGACAAACATGGCTTCGACTGATCGTAACTCATTAATGGTGAATGGAAACTACCAGATTAACGACGACGTTGAACTATATATGCGCGGCATGTTCGCTAAAAACAGTTCATTTGGTCGATATGCGCCAGCCGCGGCGAAGTGGGAAAATATCCCAGCGAATGCATCCCACAACCCTTATGATGAAACGCTCGATACAGGTTATTTTCGTTGGTATCCAGCAGGTAACCGGGATGGCTATGTAGACGATTACCAACAAGACTATGTAGTTGGATTCCGTGGCTTTGCTTTAGATAACATCGACTGGGAAGTCTACTATCAGCGTGCCGAAATGGACTATAAAACGGTTGGGCGTGACTATTTGAGTAAATCAGCCCTGAACTGGCTTGCAGCAGAAGGCCGCGACCCATTTGCACCCGAAAATTCTGACAAGCTGGGTATCACTACGTTGACCGAAGGCAAGACCATTTTTGATCACTATTACGCCGGTATGGGTTTTAATATCGGTGAACTACCAGGCGGTCAAATTGCGCACTATTTTGGCTGGGAAATGTATGAGCAGGTGTTCGAAAATAAATACGATGCACAGTCAGAAGCCGGTTTGGTCGGTGGTGGTGCAGGTAATTCCGCATCAGAAGATCGTACCGTTAGAGCCTATTTTTATGAAGTAGCGATGCCATTCACGTACGACCTTACTGTCAGTGCAGCATTTCGTTATGACGACTACAGCGACTTCGGATCTGCAAGCACCAGTAGTTTAAAAGCTGAATACCGGCCTATGGACGCTCTCTTGCTACGAGCTTCGTATAGTGAAGGATTTCGTGCACCGTCTTTAGAAGAACTGTCAGCACAAGATCAGTATTCGTCAACCTATGCTTACGATTATGTGGCGTGTCAGTCCAGCGGCGTCGACTTAACCGAGTGCCCAGAGATTCAGGTTGATAACCAGATTCAGAGTAATAATAACTTAGGTCCTGAAGAATCAGAATATATCAATGCGGGCATTGTTTACTCAGGACTTGATAACTGGGATTTCCGTTTAGATTACTTTGATCTAAAAGTTGAAAATGTTATTTCAGATGTCACAGTGCAAGACTTAATTAATATTGAGCTTGGCGGTAATCTAGACTCATTCTTAGCGGCAAATCCGGCGTTCGACTTGCAACGCCGTGACAATGGAACTATTGCGGGTGATGTTTACACGCGCACTGAAAACGGTTCTATTTTGGCGCGTCGAGGTTTCGACATGGAAATCGCAGCCGAATATCCGTTAGGTGCAGGACTTTTTAACGCGACATTTGGTACCACTTATATGATGGACGTCGAAGAAGATGTTTATTTTGGCGGACCTAGCCAAGATATGTCAGGTTCTTCTGGTGCCCCTGAATTTCGCTCGCAGCTGATGTTGCAATATGCGATTAACGACTTCAATGTGACATGGACAACGGACTACATTGACTCAACGGGCGAAACCGATGTGCTTGACACGTCTTGTGGCGATTCGAATTGCTTTAAGTACAACTTTGCTGGTGAACTTGAATCAACGACTTACCACAACGTGACTTTCTCATATAATTTCGGTCAATATGGCAAAGCGACATTGGGTGTTCGCAACGTATTTGACGAGGATCCGGTGCTGAACAGCAGTGGGCAATACACGAACCCTGAGCTGTATGTTCGAGGTCACATTGGACGCGAATTTGTAGCAGGCTATCAAATTCAATTCTAACTCAACGAATTGTTTTAAAAAGGCTCCTTCGGGAGTCTTTTTTTATGCGTGATTATCGGGGTATGATAGAACTGTTTGTTTTAAACCATAACCACAAGAGCAGTATATGAACAACACAAAAAAGCAAGTAAATAACGTGTGGGATAATTATTGGCGTTCAGGAGCGGAAGCGAGTTTCTTAAATAAAAATACCTCGTTGCAACGCTACCAAATGCGGAAGTTTTGGTTTGAGCGCATGAGCGAATTTGAAGCGAAGTCACCGATTGTCGATATTGGGTGCGGGAATGGCATTCTAATTGGCTGGCTGAACGAATATAAAAATGAAAAGAACAAATCAAAGTGGCAATTAATAGGCGTGGATAGCGCGGCATTGAGACCTACTAACCCCGAGCTGGATGTTCGTGAACTAACGCCATATCAAAGCTTTAAATTAACCGGCAACAAAAAATTGGGCACGGTGGTCTCGCACTACGGCTTAGAGTACGGTCCACTAATCGAGGGGCTGACGCATTTGCATACGCAACTCAAGAAGGATGGTGCGCTTGTTGCTCTCGTGCATTCAAGTAACTCAACATTAGTGCGCAATAATAAAGCAATGTATGAATTAATGCCGTCACTGATTCGCCACTTAGAGAAACATGTATATAACTTGTATACCTCTATCCTTGAAGCGCGTGGAAAGCCGTTAGGCAAGCAAGCGGCGTTGTCGCAGCGTAAGCTCGATCAACTGGCTCATACGCATCGTAATAACCCAACATTTAAGCGCAGTAATTTTGTCCCGGCTGTACGGCATATTTTACAAGCTGCTTCAAATGGCAAGAAACTAGAGGCTCGGCAGGTATACAATGATTTTCTCAATAACATGAAATTTCATTATGCCCAAATGGACGACATGATACAGGCAGTAGAGCAAGTGAAGTCAGCTGATCACCTCGCTCAAGCTGCTGAAAAGGCAGGCTTCAAACGAGTTATGGTACAAGACGTCGAGTTTCCAGAAACGGGTGAAGTCGGCTTCTGTTTACAGGCGATCAAGTAATGATCAGAAACTGTTAAAAGTGTTATAAAAAAGTTGCCTTTGTTGTAAAAATGTGTTTTTCTTCTTCCTGAGCGCAGTCTTGTAAAGGACTGCGTTGAATAACGATTCTATTAACAAGTTGTAGAGGATCGTCATAATAATAATTTTCGGGGAGACTGAACATGAACGAACAGTCATTATTGGCGCGTTCTATCAGAACGATTTTGATGGCGGGTGTTAGCTCTGCGTTTATCGCAGCACCTGCTTTAGCACAAGATGCTCAGCAAGACGATCAAGACGTGGTCGTTTCTGCTTCTGGGCAGGAAGTTGTACAAAGCGAAAACGCACAAGTTGAAGAACGTATTCAGGTTACTGGTTCGCGTATCGGCCGTATTGGTGCCGAAGCACCTAGTCCTGTTACCGTAATCAGCGGTGACGATCTCGTTGAAACCGGTGCAATGAACATCGGTGAAGTACTGAGTCGCTTACCTGCATTGGCAACAACATTCACACTTGCTAACTCAGGCCGTTTCATCGGTACGGCAGGTATCAGTACACTGAACCTACGTAACATGGGTACTGACCGTACGTTGGTATTGGTCAACGGTAAACGTCACGTGGCTTCAGCGCCAGGTTCTAGCTCGGTTGATACCAACACCATTCCAAGTGCTTGGATTGATCGCGTTGAGATCATCACCGGCGGCGCGTCTGCGGTATACGGTGCCGACGCTGTCACAGGTGTTGTCAACTTTATCCTTAAGAAGAACGTCGAAGGCCTAGACGTTACTGCCACTCGTGGTTACGCTGAAAACAGCGACTATTCAAACGAGAAGTATACTTTCTCATACGGTACTGCATTTGCCGGTGGTAAAGGTAACATTGCGGTATCAGCAGAATACAACGCGCAAGACTCATTAAATGCATTGGATAACCCGTGGACTGCAACGTCAGCGGTTAGCATGCGTTATGAAGCGCTGTATGGCCCGCGTACCGAAGATCAACTCGACGATCCAGCATACCCAGACAACATCGTAGTGCCTAATGCAGGTTACTATGCGATTTCTAATCAAGGTACTGTATGGGACCCGTTCACCGGCGGTATCTTAGGTACATTTAACCCAGACGGTTCTTATCGTGATACCTATATCGGCGATGTAAACGATCCGGCTAACTTTTACTGTCAAGACTGTGACTACATCAACTTACGTCGTTACAGCGAAGTACAGCCAGAATTCTCACGTGTAAACTATAACCTCAAAGGTAACTATGAGTTTACGCAAGACGTTAACATGTACTGGAACGCGAAGTACGTTAAGAGTGAAGGTCAAAATATCGGTCAGCCATTCTTCCGCTTCTTCTCAACGGGTGCCGCAGCGGATAACTACCCTTACTTGTTCAAACGTGACAACCCATTCTTGCCAGAAGCGTTGGCATCACAAATGGATGAGCTTGGCGTACCTTTCCTTGGTTTAAACCGTATGTACGAGGATGCAGGTCGCCGTATCGAAGAAAACACGCGTGAAACAAAACGCGCAGTTATCGGCTTTGACGGTATGCTCAACCAAGATTGGAGCTATGACGTTTCATTGGTGTGGGGTAAATCAGACATCGAACGTGTCAATGGTGCTAACGTAATCCTCCAGAACATGGAGTGGGCACTGGACGCGGTTGAAGACGAAACCGGTAACATCGTATGTCGTAGCGAAGAAGCACGTGCTGATGGTTGTGTGCCTTTCAACCCATTCGGTTTGGGCATGGCAAGCCAAGCGTCGCAAGACTACGTTACTACGACTTCTGTCGGTACCTCTGAAATCGAACAAACTGTATTTAACGCAACCTTCTCAAATTCATTCTTGTATGAATTGCCAGCCGGACACATCGGTTTTGCGGGTGGTGTTGAGTACCGTGATGAATCAAGTGTAACGGTCGAAGACCCCTTTGCAAAAACGGGTGCTACCTTCTTTAACGCACTGGGCGAAACGGACGGTCAATACGACGTTTCAGAAATCTTTGGTGAGATCAGCGTTCCATTGTTACGTGACATGTTCATGGTACAACACCTGAACTTTGATGCTGCAGTGCGTTACGCAGACTACTCAACCATCGGCGGCGCTACTGCGTGGAAAGTTGGTTTAGACTGGACTATCAGCGATGAATTACGTTCACGTTTCACATACTCTGAAGCAATCCGTGCGCCAAACATCGATGAATTGTTCTCAGGCCAAAGCCAGTCATTCGCAGATGTTGACGATCCGTGTAGAGTGTCTAACTTAGCTCAGCTATCAGCAGACGGCCGTGCGCGTCGTGAAGCTAACTGTGCGGCGTTAGGTGTACCTGCGGACTTCGATTCGAACTATGACTCAGCAACACTTGAGACATTAGTGGGTGGTAACCCAGACTTGAGCGAAGAAACATCAGAATCAATCACTGCTGGTTTCGTTTATTCACCAGAATGGTTGGAAGGTTTCTCTGCAACAGTTGACTATTGGGAAATCGACATCGATGACACGATTAGTGGCATTGGTTTCCAAACTATCCTAAACCGTTGTGTGGATGCTGAGACTATCGATAACCAGTTCTGTAACCTGATCACACGTGACCCAGATACGTCTGAGATTACATTGATCCGTGGTTTCGCACTGAACATCGCGCGTTCATTGAACTCAGGTGTTGACTTCGAGTTCGCGTACGACTTTGATGCGTTAGGTGGTCAGTTCCGCACTAACTTAATCGGTACGTACACAATCGAAGCAAAAGACTACCCATTTGCTGACGAGCCTGATAACTACACTGATTACGCGGGCGTTTTGGGTGACCAAGACTTGCAAATGCAATTGTCTGTACAGTACGGCATCGACAACTGGACGTTTGGCACAACCACTCGTTACGTTGACCGTGTAAACTTGTACGATCCAACCAGTCTTGAGACGAACCCTAACCCAAGTAACGAAATGCAGTATGGCACTTATGTCATTACTGACGTAACAGCGGGTTACAAGTTCGATAATGGCCTAGGTCTTACTTTAGGTGTCGATAACTTCTTCAACCGTGAGTTACCAGGTTATACAACAGGTACTGGCGCAGGCTCTGCAATCTACGACAACATTGGTCGTTTCGCATACCTTCGCGCATCACTTAGTTTCTAAGTGTAAAAAACGCAATCAAAAAGCCCTCTTCGGAGGGCTTTTTTTATGTTTGTCTTACAGAGAGATAGAACAAAATACGGCATTATTAATCATGTTATTTGATGCGTTTAGGTTGAATGATGTCGTGTTAGTCACAAAATATCCCATCTTGAACTGGGTGCCATACCATCAGGTTCTAAACCTTTCTGAGCCTGATGGATGCTGGCGTAGTATGGATAACGTATTTCCCGTAAGGATGGTAGGTAAAATCGTTTTCATTCCTGTCGACGATATTATCTGTATTAAAGGGGCCGCCAATTATGTTGAAATTCACACTCCAGATGAACGACTCCTTCACCGCGATACTATGAAAAATGTGGCAGATACGCTTTGCGGTAATCGTTTTCACCGAGCGCACCGCAGTGTTATCGTCAACTTAAATCATGTGAGAGAACTCACGAGCGAATTAGGCAGACTGACGCTTCTCGTGTTAAGTAATAATGACGAGATACGTATCGGTCAGTCCTACCGCGAAGGTCTATTTAAACGACTAGGCATTAGTTAAGCGCACTAACCAACTAAATTATTTCGATTTCCAGCCGATACAACACCATCACTCTTAATTCAGAGATACCTTATGCGTGTATTGGTTATATTACTCAGCTTAATGGTGCTGCCAGCTAAAGCGCACTCAATTAGTCCGTATGACGAAATCGCTGATCGGTTAGCGCAACAACTGGTAACACAGTTAAATCAATCATCATCTCGCCAAGCGCATGCACAAGTAGGGATTACACGTTGGGTGATGTCCGACACGCTTGAATTACCGACGTCTGAAAACGCATTGTATTCCGTCAGCCATGAAGTCAGTGAAGCACTGTATAGCCATCTGACAGAGCGAAATGTCAAGCTTATCGACTTTCGCGCTCAGAATGGTGTGACGCTGACATCTGCGGGGGCGACGATGCTAACCAATGATAAACAGCAGTTAAATCTTAATCCCAACTTAGACTGGGTATTAGTGGGGACCATGAGCCGAGAAGATGATGGTGTAATGCTCAGCATTCGGGTGCTCGATCGTCGCTCTCAATCGGTGCTGGCGGCTGCTAATCATTATGTACCCAAGCATTTATATTGGCCGAATAAAAGTGCCCAGATCATCGATGGTCATCTGCAAAGAAGTCGGTAGGAGAAAAGTATGCGATTAACTCTTTTGGTAGCGGCGGCATTGAGTTTGAGCGCCTGTACAGTTTTACCTAAGCCGGAACAAAAAGTCCGCTACGATGACAACGGCAAAAGCGCAATACCCGCGCCCATCAATAGCTACAGTACGCAGTTGGCGCAGCAATTGGTAGCAAATAGTCAAATCGATTTATCGCAGACACACGTCGGCGTCACAGACTTTGTCGGTGTAGAGTCATCTTATCAGCAAGCATCGATACTGGCGCAAGCGATGTCTGAGCAGTTGCGTGGTGAGCTCGCGAGCCGAGAAGTGCCCATTATTGATTACAAAACAACGGACTTTATTCGTGTTACGCCCAAAGGCGACTTTGCCTTAACACGCGACTACCTCGAAGTCGATGAAATCATGCTCATCACCCATGTTGTTGTCGGTACGTATAGCTATTATCGTGACGGAATCTTAGCAAACGCTCGCTTGGTCGATATTAACAGTCGACATGTTGTTAGTACGGGGAGCATTTATATTCCGCGCGTTGATGCGGCACGTCTTAACTCATCTGAAGGACAACCTATTATTCGTTGATCTGGCTTAACCACGCTTTCGTAGTCTAATATCTTATAAAACAATAATTTGTTCGGGACAGACTATGAAAGCGTTGCACTCCATCTTAATTTTTCTTGGGTTACTTTCTCTTATTTTAATCGGCTTGTCCGGCCCGTTTTATCAACTCGAATGGCTCACTTTAGGTGGTGCCTTCACGTTGTTGCGTTGGGCTGTGTACCTTGCCATCGGTGCGGGCATATTAAACATTATTGCGTTATTCGTGCGCCGACCTAAGGGCGCTCGCGCAGGGCTTAGCGTTTTAGCTATTATTGCTGCATTTATTGCGTTTTATTTACCTTATACGCAGTACCAAACGGCAACCTCGGTACCGCCCATTCATGATATCTCAACGGATACGGTTAACCCGCCCGAATTTGTGGCTATTGCACCTTTGCGTGCAAACGCGCCTAATCCTGTGGAGTACGCGGGTGAGGAAACAGCAAAGCAACAGAAAGAAGCGTATCCCGACATTACCACTTATGTTTCTTCTAAATCACCGGACGAGCTCTATCAGCAGGCATTGACGGTGGCTAAGAATATGGGCTGGGAAATTATCGATACGTCGGATGAGCAACATCGGATTGAGGCAACAGCCACAACAACATGGTTTGGCTTTAAAGACGACGTGGTGATCCGCATTCAGGCGCAAAATGAAGAAACACTGCTCGACATTCGTAGTAAGTCACGCGTGGGTCGCAGTGATGTGGGTAAAAATGCAGAACGTATACGCTCTTTCTTAAGTCAGCTATAAAAAGGATTTCCCGATGAAGTTCGCTTGGTTGGCATTGCTTCCGGTGTCTGTAATGGCACAAGAACCTATTGAAATTATCGAGGTCACCGGCGAAGGGGAGACTCTGGTATTGCCGAGTGAAGAACCGGTCGAAGGGGTGTTTGGCTTGTCCGATGCATTACAGGAAATCCCGCGCGCTGCCACCATGATATCGCGGTCACTCATGGACCAAGCGGCAATTAATGATCTACATGATATTGCTCGGTTTGCCCCCAACAGTTTTGCAGCTGCAGGTTTTGGTAATCCATCACTCCCGAGTATGCGTGGACAGCTCGGTGAGCTATTCGAGGCGGGTATGCCCCGTCAAGCCGGTAACAATGGTTTGGGTGTGCCAATGTCGTTTAACAGTATCGAAGGTATTGCCGTAGTGAAAGGAGCACCACCGGTGATGCTAGGTACGACCCAGCGCGTCGGTGGCTTTGTTAATTTGTTGCCGAAAAAGGCACTGACAGATAAAGAGCGCTCACGTATTCGCGGTGAATGGGGTCAGTGGAGTCAATACCGTCTGCAACTCGATCATAATGAAGTGCTCAAGCGTGACAAGCATGGGTTACGAGTTAGCGCTGAGTTTGTCGACCATGATAGCTTTTACGACTATACCTCAACTCGCAGTGATGACGTATTTGTCGCCTATCGCTTTACGCCGAACAGCCGCACGGAGTGGGATATCGGGCTTGAATACTATGATGTCGAGTGGACCGACAACGCGGGTATCAACCGTCCCACCCAAGCGCTCATCGATGACAACCTTTATATTACCGGACAAGGTGTACAGCCTAATGGTTCTACTGTGCCAGGTGCTTACGCTATTGTCAGCCCGACCGGCCAGGTGGAAATTGATCGTAGTCGCGTACTGACCGATCCAGCGGATATCAATAATGCCAAAACAACGTTGGTTCATTCGACGTTTCAGCAGCAATGGTCTGACGGACTTATTTTTGTAAACCGGACCTATTATCAATACTTAGAGCGTGAAGGGATTAACCAAAACAGCTTTGTTGAGATTATTGATGGCGCACATACATTCGAAAACCGGGCTGAATTGCATATTAACGATCGCTCTATTGTAGGCATAAACTTACGCATCAATGATGTGTTGGGTTACAGCCAGTTCAGTACGGAAGCCGATTTACCGACTGACCTGACCGGTCCTATTTCAAATCGCCGCATTCCGCTGACAGCAGCGCAACAAGCCCAACTAGTGGAGTTGCGCCCCGGCTTATTTGTGTCACCAGGCACCAACTATGACAACGATGGCGACGGCGTGGGCGATTATATCTTATCGGATACCACCGACTCGCTAAGCCAACAGTGGGGTCTGTTCGCACAGCATGAGCTGGCACTGACTGAGCGTTGGCAAGTCACCGCAGGGGCTCGGCTTGATTACTATGATGTGACCGCGAAAGATCCGCTGCCACCCGTTGGATTTGAAGCGGCTGAGGACAGTTACAATGACTGGTTAAGTACGATTAGCCTGTCGTCTCAGTATCAACTTTCAACGGCGGTGATGGTTTACGCATCAGCGTACGAAAGTGACTCGACCTCGAATTCAATGGCGGGCGGTACGGTTTTAAATGCGAATCAAGTCATCGATTCACAGAATTTCGCCACCGAAAATACATTGTATGAGATCGGTATCAAAATAGCGCCAGTCAACAGTCGCTGGTATACCGATGTGGTGGTATTTGATCAAACACGTAGTCTGCGCAACCGTGACGGCTCTAATAGTGGAATTGCCACACAGGGTGTCGAGGCGCAGTGGAACTATCGTAATGAAAACGGCTTTTGGGCAACACTGGCGGCTAGCTACTTAGATGCGCACTATGATAATTCGGCTGCGTTTCAAGATACGCGTCAAGTCGCGGACTTGTTTGATAATTCACGACCGGAGATTATCAATGGTACCGGTGTGGGTGCGCCTAACTTTGCGGCCTTCCCAGCCTCGAATCAACGTTTGCAAGGCGTTCCTGAGGTGCAAGCTTCAGCCGTCGCAGGTTGGCAGCTAACGCCTCAGTGGTCGGTGGGTGGTGATTTGAGTTATACCCAGAGCTATCCGCTTGATTACCTACAGACTGTGATGATTCGTGATCAGTATATGGTGAACTTAAACGCAACTTATCAAATTACTGCCCAACTGAGTGCGCGTTTAGATGTGTTCAACGCAACCGATGAAGAAAATTGGTCACCGGTGTTTGAGGGTGGCTATTTCGGCTCCACACTCGCCTTTCCATCACTTCCGCGCCACGCGCAGCTGACTGTTGATTACCGCTTTTAGAAGGAGCTGTTGTGTCTGTAAAAAAAATTCTGCTGGCGCTGGTGATTATCGCGGCCGTTGTCGCCGCGGTAATGTTCGATGTTACGCAGTATCTCAATCTTGATACGCTAAAAGCGCAGCAAGCGCGTGTTAATGGCTGGTTTGAGACGGAACCGTTACTGACTTTTGCTATCTACTTCATCGCCTATGTTTTGGTTACTGCGTTATCGATTCCAGGCGCCACGATCCTAACCTTAGGTGCCGGTGCCATTTTTGGGCTTGGCTGGGGATTGTTACTAGCCAGTTTTGCTAGCTCGGTCGGTGCTTTGCTGGCCTTTTTAAGTGCGCGCTTTTTATTAAAAGACTGGGTGCAAAGTAAGTTTGGTCAGCGGCTCGAAGCGATCAACCGCGGCGTCAAGCGTGACGGCGCCTTTTATCTGTTGAGCTTAAGGCTGGTACCCATTTTTCCGTTTTTTGTGATTAATCTGGCTTTAGGTCTTACACAGATTCGAACATGGACATTCTATTGGGTGAGTCAAGTCGGCATGTTGTTGGGTACCGTTGTTTATGTCAACGCCGGTACTCAGCTCGCAGAGATTGAACAAGTGGGCGATGTGGTCTCGGCCGATCTCATTGGCGCGTTTGTGTTATTGGGTATCTTTCCTCTGATCGCCAAATGGTTACTTACAGCTATCAAGCGTCGTCGGGCGTTTAAAGGTTTCACCCGCCCTCAACACTACGACAATAACCTTATCGTCATTGGTGCAGGCTCAGCGGGCTTAGTCAGTGCTTACATCGCGGCAACGGTGAAAGCCAAAGTGACCTTAATTGAGCGCGACAAAATGGGCGGAGACTGCCTTAATACCGGGTGTGTGCCTTCAAAAGCGTTATTGCACGTGGCTAATCAAGTGCATCACATGCGTCACAGCGAGCAGCTTGGCATTAAAGTTGACTCGGTATCTGTGGACTTTCAGCAAGTGCTTGCGCGAGTGCAGCAAGTGATACAACGTATTGAGCCGCATGACTCGGTCGAGCGCTACCAAGGCTTGGGTGTTAATGTAGAGCTCGGTGAAGCGACCATCAAATCGCCGTGGGAAGTGGAACTCAAGCAAGACGGCGAGTTGCGTCGCTTAACTACTAAACATATCGTAGTGGCGACGGGCGCGCGGCCGCTCGTGCCGAACTTACCGGGCATCAACGAAGTAGATTACCTGACATCGGATAACCTGTGGCAGCTCCGCGAGTTACCTAAACGCTTATTGATTTTAGGCGGTGGACCGATTGGTTGCGAAATGGCACAAGCTTTTCAAAGACTGGGCAGTGAGGTACATCTGGTTGAGATGAGTGAGCGTTTGTTGACGAACGAAGACCCGGATACGTCGACTTATGTTGCACGCGCGCTTCAAGATGATGGCGTTACATTGCACTTGGGTACCCAGGCGAAAGCCTTTAGCCAAACCGAGGAGGGCGTTGAGCTCTCGGCGGAAAGTGAGCAAGGAGAGCAGTCATTGCATGCCGATCGGGTGCTGTTGGCGCTAGGTAGACAGGCGAATCTCGAAGGTTTTGGTTTAGAAGAACTGGGCATTGAGCAGAGTAAAACCATACAGGTCGATGAGTTTATGCAAACCAGCCTGCCCAATATTTATGCCTGTGGTGATGTTGCCGGCCCGTATCAGTTTACTCACGTTGCTTCACACCAAGCATGGTATGCCACGGTGAATGCGTTGTTTGGCCGTTTCAAGCGCTTTCGTGTTGATTACTCGGTGATCCCCTGGGTGACCTATACCTCACCGCAAGTTGCCAACGTGGGTTTGACAGAACAGCAAGCAAAGGCACAGCAGGTTGATTATGAAACCACGTGCTATGACATTGCCGAGCTGGATCGCGCGATAGCCGATGGCAATGCCAACGGACGTGTAAAAGTGCTGACTGAGCCGGGTAAAGATACGATTTTAGGGGTTAATATTGTCGGTCCCCAGGCGGGGGAGTTACTGGCCGAGTTTGTCTTAGCAATGAAGCAGGGTATCGGACTTAATAAAATTCTTGGAACTATTCATAGTTACCCCACTCTGGCTGAGGCGAACAAATATGCAGCAGGTGAGTGGAAGCGCGCGCATGCGCCCGAAAAACTGTTAAAGTGGGTTGAGAAACTACACCGATGGTTACGATCATGAAACGTCTCACTCTATTACTGGCTGTTATTATGTCCTTGGGCTATGTTGCGCCGAGCGCTGCGCAACAGCAAGCGACCCCGGTGTACTTTTATGCATGGGGCGGCAATCCCGCCATTAATGATTACATTCGCTGGGCAGCCAAGGAACTGCGACCGCAAGGTATTCAGTTACAACACGTGAAGGTGGCTGATATCGCCGAGGTAGTCAAACAACTGGTCGATGGTCAGAGCAACGCCGATTTAATATGGATTAATGGCGAGAACTTTCATGCGTTGAAAGAGGCTGATCGCCTGATGCCGATACTCACCGAGCTGAATATTAAAGAGAGATTGAATGATCAGCTGAGTTGGCAAAGCGACTTTGGTGAACCGGTCGCCGACCTCGAGGTACCGTGGGGCGTCGGACAGTTCTATCTGTTGACCTGTAACACATGCGTTGCCGGTGATCACATCAGTGCCGCGGAATTACTGGAGTATGCTGCCGAGCATCCCGGTCGTATTACGTATCCTAAACCGCCGGAGTTTCATGGCACCACGTTTTTAAAATCATTATTGCTGTCGCTTTCTGAGCAAGATGAAGCATTTCTCAAGCCTGTCGATGCGGTCGACGCCGAAAAACTGACAGCACCTTTGTGGACCTACTTAGACGAGTTACAGCCGTTATTATGGCAAGGCGGTGAGAATTACCCGTCGAGTGCGGCACAACAACTAAATTGGTTCGCTAACAAGCAACTTGATGTCGCGCCGTCGTTTAATCCGAATGAGGTTAAAACGCTCGTCAATCAGGGACGAGTGCCGGCGGGCACCAAACGCATCACCTTAGGCGACGCGGCTATCACCAATAGTCATTATTTAGCGGTTCCAAAGAGCAGTGGTCATCCCCAGGCCGCGAAGCAGGTGATTACCTTTTTCCTATCAGAGGCCGCACAACGCAAAAAAGCTGACTTATCGGGCTGGGGCGACCCGACAGTATTGGATATCGCGCTACCCGATACGCCGGCGATGCTGCCAGTCGCGGCGGAGTTTCATGTCAGTTGGCAAGCCTATTTAGAGCAACAGT
>NZ_CAXGLS010000042.1:0-21371 GCF_964010655.1 uncultured Idiomarina sp. | reverse complement strand
GGCATTGGCAGAAGACATCAGAATGGCAAACTCTTCACCGCCATAACGAGCAACGAAGTCGGTACCTCGCTTTACCAGTTGAGCTAAGCTTTGACTAACGGCTTTGAGCGCATCGTCACCCGCCAAGTGACCAAAATGATCGTTATAGGCTTTGAAGTCGTCGATATCTAACAGCAACATCGCAATCCCCGTTTGTTGCCGTTTAGCACGTCTTATTTCCGTGGCTAAACGCTCATCGAGCGCGCGTCGGTTAGCAACACCGGTTAAGCCGTCGATATTGGCTTGCTGAGTTAATTGTTGGTTGGCTAACTCAAGCGCGCGTTTAGTCTCAAGCAACGCGGCATGTGTACGTTCACGCTCGATGGTGTTCGCAATCATGTCAGCAATTAAACTCAGGTGCTGAATATCTTCCTCAGTCCAATGGTATTGTTGGCGCACCTTATCGCATCCGACGAATCCTAGTATTCGTCCTTTTGCCACTAGGCCAATGCACAATACCGATTTAATGTGCTCACGTTCAAACTCGTCGCGCTCTGCTTTAGCGGTGTCAGGCAGGAGCGATATGTCAGGGCATACAAATCGAAAGTCATTTCGCATGGTGGCGAAAAAATACGGCAAATCGTGTTGTTCGACGTTCTGCAGATCGTCAATATGCTGTGAGAAGCCCTCGCGTACCCATTCGAACGTATTCGACATGCTTGTGAGGTCTTCATTAAATTCAAAAATGTAGCATCTGTCCGCTTGGCAATAATCACCATAGGCAGCAATGACCTCAGAAACGCATTGGGATGTTTCTGAGCCCTGAGAGTTAATTAAGCGAGTTGATAGCTTCGAGAGCAATTGATCAAATGATGACATTTATTTTTGAATTTTTGTATTTCTATAACACTGCCTTAAGATTACTAAAGTTGCACGAAAAATCATCATTTTTTCCACTAAATCAGTGAAGGTCGTGATAAAGCGCTATCGATAAGGCATTAAGTGCCCTAGGATAGGCATAGCGTTGTCTTTAGTGAAAGGGTAAAAGGAGTTGAGTTTGGCTAATCAAGCGCCAGGGTTCATTGTTGCACATAGTCATCGACTGGAAGACTTAACGGATATCGCAGTTAATTTTATTGAGCGGTTTCCTCTTGCACCACTTGAGCAAGAAACCGTATTGGTGCAAAGCAACGGTATTGCACAGTGGTTAAAAATCAACCTTGCACAACATGCCGGCATTGCTTCGATGATTGATGTGACGTTGCCTGCGCGATTTCAGTGGCAAGCTTATCGGGCCGTTTTAGGTGACGATATACCTCGTACCTCGCCTTTTGATAAAGCACGTTTGAGTTGGCGACTATTGCGCTTACTACCCGATGTTCTCGAACAGGACGCGCGTTTTACGCCGTTAAAAAACTATATTGCTAACGATCTCGATAATCGCAAGCTGTATCAGTTAAGTGAACGCTTAGCGGATTTATTTGATCAGTACGCTATCTATCGTGCCGATTGGCTAGATAACTGGTTAAACGGGCGTGATGTACTCGATAACGACGAACCTGTCGCTAATGAGCACGCTTGGCAACCAGAGTTATGGCGTCGAGTAGCAAACGACATTGGTGCTGAACACTTGTGGAACAACCGCGCCACCTTACATCAGCAATTTATTAAATCGGCACGCGCTTTAAATCAACGCCCCGCCACGATACCACCTCGTATTATGGTGTTTGGGATATCGTCTTTACCTCAACAAATGCTAGAAGTGCTCGATGCCTTAAAACATCTCAGCCAGATCGTGCTGTGTGTGCATAATCCGTCAAAATTTTATTGGGCCGATATTGTCGATGGAAAAGAACAGTTAAAACAGGTGGTCAAAGCCAAGTCGCGGTTAGCTCACAAACCGGGTATGCCGTTGGAGTGGAATGACGAAGAGTTGCATCAACTTGCTCACCCTTTGCTAGCATCGTGGGGTAAACAGGGTCGCGACTACATTCGCCTGCTCGATTTATATGATGAGTCAATTCAAAAGCAGGCCGAATTGGGTCATATGACACTGGAGCTGTTTGAATCGCATGCCACCGAGCATGTGCTAGGACAGTTGCAAGACGATATTCTAAACCTGAGACCGCTGCATGAAACTCAGCAACATTGGTCACCGCTATCAGCGCAGGATCAATCGATGCAGTTCCATATCTGCCATAGTCCTCAGCGAGAAGTTGAGGTGTTACATGATCGTTTACTCGCGGCATTTGCAGAGGATCCCACGTTGAAGCCGCGAGACGTAATGGTGATGTTGCCTGATATCGATACCTATGCGCCTTATATTGATGCCGTGTTTGGTCGCTATGCGCGAGATGATAATGGACAAGATACGCGCGCTATTCCGTATACGATTGCTGATCAGACGTCGCGTCATCGAGCACCATTGTTGATTGCCTTAGAGCTCCTGCTTTCGAGTGATCAGCTTCGGTTTACCCAAACCGATCTGCTGACGTTATTAGGTACACCTGCGATTCAGCGTCAATTTAATATTGACGATGATGATGTCGAGCAACTTCGAACTTGGATGACGAATGCGGGTGGACGATGGGGATTGAGTGCTGAGCACCGGAAGCTGTTTTTCATGCCCGATGACGATGAAACCAATAGTTGGTGGTTTGCGATCAAACGAATGATGGCAGGCTATAGCATTGGTTACGCAGAAGTAGAGTGTGACTGGCAAGACATCGCTGCGTATACGGATATTGGCGGCCTAGGTGCCGACTTAGTTGGACGCTTCGGTTATTTTATCGAGCAGTTGGAGCGCTGGTGGGATCGCTCCCAAGAAGCGCGTAGTTATAAGGATTGGGTACCTGTGGCGGAGTGGCTCATCGACACCTTTTTTGAGTCGGAAGAGGCGAGTGATGCGCTACTGAAAAACCAAATTGTCGACCAGCTATATCAAGTTGCCGAGCATGTGGATGAGGCCGATAATAAAACGGAACTGAATATTGCATTATTCCGCGAGTCTTGGCTATCCCGAGTTGATGAGCAGAATTTAAATCAACGATTTTTGGCCGGTGCAGTAAACTTTGCAACGCTGATGCCGATGCGCGCTATTCCATTTAAGTTTGTTGCCATATTAGGCATGAACGAGAGTGATTATCCACGAAACACCAGTCAGATTGACTTTGATCTGATGGCATCACGTTATCGACCCGGCGACCGCTCACGTCGAGATGACGACCGCTACCTATTTCTCGAGGCGTTACTCTCTGCTCGTGACGTTTTTTACGTAAGCTGGGTGGGCTTTAGCGCACGAGATAACAGCGCACGCACGCCTTCGGTATTGGTTGCGCAACTACGCGAACATTTACAGCAAGGATGGCACAGCGATCTGAGTGAGCACACGTTAGCGCATAAGTTACAGCCATTTAATCGAGCTTACTTTGATGACAGCTCGCGCGTATTCTCATACGCGAGTGAGTGGGCTCAGGCGCATGATTCCGTCTCTCATCAATCGTCTTCAAGTTCGGTTGCGCTTACTGATGACCTAGCGGATGAACGGACGGTAAACCTCAACGATATTAAACGTTTTGTTCAAGAGCCAGCGCGTTTGTTTTTTAACAGTCGGTTGGAAACTTACTTTTCGGTTGACGCGGATGAAACGATTGATCGTGAGGCATTTCAACTGGATGCGTTAACGGAGTGGAAACTGTTACAGCGGGTGGTGGATAAAACGCGCGAAGCAGTAAGGAAAGAACTCGAGCCTGAGCAACAGATGCACGAAGAACTGGCGCGTATACGTCGAGAAGGTGCGATTGGTACGTCGATGATAGCGGAGCGTCATCAACAACACATTCAGCAGCAAGCTGAAGATATTCTAGAGACCTACGGTGTCGTGGCGCAAGGGTACACGCGTCAAAATATAACGCCTTATTGGGTTGGTGTTCGACATAATGACGTCACTATTGAGGAGGGTATTGAAGGTTTGCACTGGGACGATAATGGACAGTGTGCTTGGATTATTACTACGGCGAGTCAGGTCGCCGCAAAAAAGGCTGATAACATTACAGATAGTGGATGGAAGCATTTCGCACCTTATTACGTAGGACATTTGCTGTTAAATAGCCGACAACCAACAGTGACACATATCGTGTCTCGCGGTGGCTGCCACTTTAAGTTGCCGGCAGTTGCTCCTGATGTAGTTAACTTTCAGCTTGATGCGATGACAAAGTTAATTTCACTGGCGTACCGCGAGCCTATAGCAATGCATCTTGATTTAGCCCGTATCTATTTAAAAACGATGAGTAAAGAAGATGATGAAACAGCCGCTGAAGCCGCGTTGCGTGAGTACTATGAGGTTGGCACATCACAACGTAAACCGCTGGTACAGACAGCACAGTATTGTGCTCGTACAGCAGGTACCTTTAATGACATACACGGTCAGCGCTACTTTAAACTTTTTATAAATTCCTTGTACCGCCCCATGTTTGAGTTCGTCGAACAACAGGGAGGGGAAAAGTCATGAGCCAGGTATTACAAAATCCTTTGGACTTTCCGTTAGCGGGTAGTCGGCTGATAGAGGCGAGTGCGGGGACGGGGAAAACTTATACTATCGCAGCGCTGTATGTTCGGCTCGTTATTGGCATGCGGGCTGATAGTGACAGCAACGCTGCATTAGAGACCCCCCTCTTGCCACGTAATATTCTGGTGATGACGTTTACCAAAGCGGCGACTGAAGAGTTAAGCGACCGTATTCGTGCACGTCTCGCTGAAGCAGCGCGTTATTTTCGTGATGATGATAGTGTGGCTGCCGATCCGTTTTTAACGCAGTTACGTGCCACGTCTGAAGCACAAGGCGAATCACTCAATTACCTGGCGCGACTGCTTGAGCTTGCGTCCGAGTCCATGGATGAAGCGGCTGTAAAAACAATCCACGGCTGGTGTCAGTCGATGCTTAAAGAACACGCATTCGCCAGTGGAAGCCTGTTTACACAAAATGTTGAAACCGATGACGAGGAGTTGCGTCGGCAAGCGGCCGAGGACTACTTCCGTCGCTTTATTTATCAAAGTGATAGAGCTACGCAAACTGCTCTGCTAGCGGTGTTTGATACTCCCGACAAGATTTTGGCACAGCTGTCGAGCGTGGAGGACAGCGGGTCTGTACAGGTTGACGATGATATCGCGGAGCGATTACAACGCGAAGCTCAGCGCTACCAAAGCGAGCTGAACTCGCTCAAGCAACATAGCTGTTCTGCATTTGAGCGCGTGTTAGCCGACCTTGAAGGTGTTAAAGGTGTGGCGCAGAAAACCAAACAGATACAAAAATTTGGTGACTGGTGTGCGAGTGACGCACAAACCGATGTGAAGTTCACAGATGCTAACTGGCGAACGATCAGTGAAACTGATTTAACAAAACTGCACGAGAAGAAATTAGCGGGTGCTGAGTTACCACCTTACTGGCTTCAAGTGGTCCAGTTCAAAGCTAAATTTGAAGCGGTACATCAAATTAAGCGCGGTTTTGACGAGCTAATTAACCGTCATGCAACTCAATGGGTTAAAGCGCGTTTCACCGAGCTGCAAAATCAACGTGCTGAAATGAATCATGACGATATGCTGACAAGACTGCGCGATGCGCTTCGAGGACCGGATGGTGAGCAGTTAGCGACGACAATCAGACAACAGTACCCGATCGCATTGGTTGATGAGTTCCAAGATACCGATCCCGTTCAATATGAAATTTTTAATCGTATTTATCGCCTAAAAGAACCGTTGCCAGACACGGGTATATTTTTAATCGGCGATCCCAAGCAAGCCATCTACAGCTTCCGTAATGCGGATATTTTTACCTATCTAAAAGCGCGTCGTGATACAGAAGGACGGCACTATAGTCTGGCAACTAATTTTCGCTCGTCAATACAGATGGTTGAAGCCGTGAACTATCTTTTTCAGCGTGCCGAGCAGTATGAACGCGGGGCTTTCTTGTTTAAGCAAGAAGAAAAAAATGAGCTACCCTTTGAACCCGTATCCGCGAACGGCGTAAAAACAACATTTAGACATCGGTTGCGAAGTCAACAGCTTGAGCCGGCGCCTGCACTCTACTGGAGCGTAAGTTCAGAACAAAAGCGAAAAAAGAGTGACGCGTTTAATCACCTCGCAAGTCATCATGCACAGCTAATCGTTAATTTACTCAATGATCCGCAAGCGGGCTACTATGATGACAACGATGCTTTGCACCAACGTGTTTGTGCCAAGGATATCGCGATCTTGGTTAATAACTTTGCCGAAGCGGATGCTATTCGTACGGCGCTTTCAGCGCGGGGCGTTAAAAGTGTTTATTTATCCGAGCGAGAGTCGGTTTATGCTCAACCCGTTGCGCGGGATTTACTCTATATTTTAAAAGCCTGTGCTGCGCCCCGAAATGCCAGCGCACTGAAAACTGCGGTTGCGGCACCCTTGCTGAACTTATCTTTGTCTGAATTAATTCAATTACAGGAAGACGAGAACACTTGGGAAAGAACGGTCGATACCTTCATTGATTTTCATGAAGTATGGCGCAGCCAAGGTGTCTTAGCCATGCTACATCGTTTAATGCATCACTTTCAGGTGCCGGCAACTTTGTTACAAGATAAAATCAACGGCGAACGTAAATTGGCGGATGCGCTACATATTGCGGAGCTGCTGCAACAGAACAGCATGGCGTTAGAGGGCATGGCCGCGTTGGTTAATGACTTTGCCGAGAAAGTTTATGAGCGGCAGAGCTTTGGTGCAAGTAGCCGCACGCAGCGCGATGAACAACAACTCAGACTCGAGAGTGATGACGATCTTGTTAAAGTTATTACTATTCATAAATCAAAGGGTTTGCAATACCCGCTGGTGTTTTTGCCCTTTATAACTTACACGCCACAAGAGCAATATCGTATTAAGCCACCGATGACTTATCATGACGAACAAGGTGACGTCCAAGTGCTCTGGTCAAAGGACGACTCTGCTAAATCGCGTGTGTTAGATGAGTTGTTGGCTGAGGATTTACGCAAGCTTTATGTCGCCGTAACGCGTGCACAACACGCCACTTTTATTACAGTCGAGAATGTCGGACAATTTGAGCATAACCCGCTTGCTTATTTGCTTGGTGACGACGCACTAACTGACGATCTGTATAAAGCTGCGAGCGAAGCCTGGGGACAGTCAGATGTGAGTGTGGTTTCCAAACTAGAAGACGACGAGCGATTTGAAGCGTTGCAAGAGCAAGTTGCCGAATATACGGCTTTGAAGGCGCGTGAGATGCCCAGAACCCAACTGCTTGAGCGCTGGTGGGTGTCGAGTTATAGCGCATTGCGTTATCGAGCAGCCAATGACTACACACAGTCAGGTCCGCAAACGGCAGTCGAAATGAACCTATTAGAGGAGGCAAACACCGCCACAGGCGAGGGTAATGTTGAGGCAAATGATTTGACTTATTTACCGAGTCATTTACATCAGTTTCCGAAGGGTGCGACTCCAGGAACGCTTTTACACAACGTTCTCGAACACTGTGCGATAGAAGGGTTCTCGACCGTGCTCTCAGATCCACAACGGCTCAGCGATGTTATCGCGCAAGAACTGCGAGGCGAAGTTTGGGATGAGTACCGGGATAATTTGGCACATTGGCTTATGCAGTATTTAGCACTTCCGATGGTATTCAGTGACACTATGCAACCAACGGCACTGAGTGACCTTACAAGCTATAAAGCCGAGCCTGAATTCTGGTTACCGGTAATTGAGCTTGAAGCAGAACAGTTGGATGCGTTAATACAGCGACATCTTCACCCAGGGCAAAGTCGACCTCGTTTAGAGAGCATCGAGTTAAACGGCATGCTCAAAGGCTTTATCGATTTGGTGTTTGAGCATCAAGGTCAGTATTTCGTCGTTGACTATAAATCAAACTGGCTGGGCGACTCGGACGATGATTACAGTGAAGTAGCCATGACCGATAAGATATTAGCGAGTCGCTACGATGTGCAGTATGTACTCTATACCTTGGCTCTGCATCGGCAGTTAAAACAGCGTTTAGGCGATGAGTACGATTACGATACGCACGTTGGTGGTATTGCCTATTTATTTTTAAGGGGTAATCACGCGGAAACGGGTGGTGTTTATCGAGCAAAACCTCCCTATGAACTCATAGCCGAGCTCGATGCTCTGTTTAAAGGAAGGGAGAACCATGATGTCGCATGACCGACTGAGCTATTTGCGTGCTATTGCTGATGAGTGGTTTGAGCATGAATGGATACGTGCGCTGGATCGTGCCATGGTCGACTTTCTATTCCGCAGCGGAGAGACAAATGTCGCTATGCTGGCGCTCGCTATGCTGACGTCTCACCAGGCTGGACGAGGGTTAACCTCATTAAAGCTTGAGGACCTTAAAGCGTCGCCCGAGCGCTGTTTGGCGTTGCCGCCGTCGGGGCGAAGTCATGACGTCACGTTGCCTAGCAAACTACTCAATGAGTTGAGTGTGTTTGAGGGCGATTGGCAAACATCTGTTTCACTCAATAGTGACAGTAGTCCATTGGTTCTGAATAAAAGTAGCGATGGTGAGCGCTTATATTTGCGGCGCTATTGGTATTGTGAACACTACAACAGCCAAAACCTCGAGATGCGGATGGATAATACGCTTGAGGTAAACGATGACCAGCTCAATATGACCTTGGACGCCTTGTTTGGTGATACCAGCAAACAATTAGACTGGCAACGAATGGCCTGTGCTAACGCGGCGAGAAGCGCCTTTAGTGTGATTACTGGCGGGCCTGGAACCGGCAAGACATACACTGTTGTAAGGTTGCTCGTAGTACTGCAGCAACAATTTCAACAAGCCCATGAAAGACCACTGCGTATTAAACTTGCGGCACCTACGGGCAAAGCGGCGGCGCGCTTAAGTGAATCTATCAACGAGGCGTTGTCAGAACTACAAACAAAGTTACCGGAAACGCTTCAACCGTTGCTGGCGACTATTCAAATAGAAGCTTCCACTGTACATAAATTGTTAGGAGTTATCGCTAACTCTCGCCGTTATCGTCACCATGAAAAGAATCCTGTTCGAGCCGACCTTATAGTGATTGATGAAGCATCAATGTTAGACATCGAAATGATGACAGCACTCCTTCAGGCGACTCCGACACAGGCCCAATTGGTACTGCTAGGTGATAAGGATCAACTGGCTTCGGTAGAGGCGGGGGCTGTTTTAGGTAACTTGTGTGAAGGGGCCGAGAAAGGGGGGTATTGGTCATCGACGATTAACAGTTTGGCCAGTACCCATGCACAACGGGATGCGCTAATCCAGTATCAGGATGAGGCCGGGCCCAAGCGCTTACAGCACGTGGTGATGCTGCGTCAAACACGACGTTTTGAGCAGGCTATTGCGGACGTTGCGAATTCAATTAACGACCAAAATACGCGGGCGATCGAGCGCTTCTTTAGCGCGCCAGTGTCGGAGTATGACTCGAATATTGTCACGTGGTTGATGTTGGAACACGACCGTCACGATAGTTTTGACCTGTTGATAAAACAGGGTTTTTCGCACTACTTAAGAGCGCTCGAACAATGGCGCGAAGCCCCCGCTGAACAACGCGATACAGCGGCAGTGCTGGATGCATACGCAACATTTCAGCTATTAACAGGTTTACGCAATGGACCCTGGGGCGCTCATGCACTGAATCGATATGTTGCCGATGTTTTGGGCGTTGAAGCCGACCGGTGGTATGAAGGTCGTCCGGTTATGGTCACTAAAAATGATTACGGGCTGAGGTTGAACAATGGAGATATCGGTGTCACGTTTCGGATGCCCGAGACCGGTCGCTTGAGAGTGGCGTTTTTTGACAGTCACGGAAAAGTAAAATGGGTATTACCGAGTCGCCTAAATCATGTTGAAACCGTTTATGTGATGACAGTGCATAAGTCTCAAGGGTCAGAATTTGCGCATACCGTATTAGTAACACCTCAGCATGACTCACCTGTACTAACTAAAGAACTCCTTTATACAGGGGTCACTCGAGCGAAGAAAAAACTGACCTTAGTTGTGAGTAAAAAGTCGGTATTCTTAAACGCGGTTTCAAAACGAATTAATCGCTGACAGCGTTTCGAGCGTAAATGTAAAGATCGTAATGTAAAGACGCCTATCTTTAACTATATTTAGAGAACCATGACAAAAGGATCTCTGTCGCGAATGCCATATTCAACACGAAAGCTCGATGACCGCGTTTTATTTGATTGTATTGAACGGGAGAATCAGCGCTCAGTTTGGTTAAAGCGTGTTGAGGCAGGGGCTGAGTCTTTAGCAGACGAGCGATTAAAAAACGATAACCGTTGGCATCAGATTGTTAATCCTAACTACTTCCTCGATAACGGCGATCAGCATGGGCTTGTTTTGCCTCAAGGAGGCTGGCTCGACGAACTACGTTGGGATAACTTACTTGAAGCGATTGGTGTTGCAGAGCGTATTGTGGGTGCGGTAAAGCACATTCATCAGACGGGTTTAATTCATCGTGCTTTGAACCCCTCGATTTTCTACGTAACCGACCAACATGCCATAGTGATTGATTTAGCGACCGTCACGCAGATTCGATTTATTCACACACCCTGGCTCCCTCTTCCACAGAACGTATCCTCTTTGAGGTGCGTCGCACCGGAGTTAACCGGTCGTTCACAAGCGATAGGTGACGCTCGCTGTGATCTTTATAGTCTTGGAGTGATTTTATATTATTGGTTTGCTGGAGCCTATCCATTTACCGCTGACTCAAGTGCGCGAATCGTCCACCAGCATCTAGTAGTAACACCCAAACGTTTGAATCACATTAATCCTCAGTTACCTGAGGTTCTGGCAGAGGTCGTCGCGCGATTGTTGGCTAAGCAGCCGTATCAACGCTACCGTGACGTAGATGCATTACTGAACGATCTCGTGACAGTACGCCAAGTGGTATTAGGACAGCGTAAGGATGATATCAGCATCATTTCGCGATTGGGATTCACGAGCGAGATAGAGCGGGTCGGTTCGCTCTATGGACGCGATAACCAACTTCGACAGCTTGAAAAGAAATACAGCATGAGTCGCGAGGGTGGAACGCAAGGCGTATTCATTAATGGTCGCTCAGGTTTAGGAAAAACATCGTTAGTGCGTAATTTGTATCCACAAATGACCGCTGACAATGCTTTTTTTATCTCGGGTAAGTATGAGCACTCGACTAGCGGTGTTCCATACATTGGTTGGCTGTCAGCAATCGAGTCGCTGGCGGGCTATTTTAAGCAGATGTCGAGTGAGCAGCTTACTCAATGGCGAGCTTGGCTCGCTGAAGCAATGTCTGACTACCTGGCTACCTTTTTGAGTTGGGTACCTGATATTAAAAGCAGTCTTGGATTTTCCGACTCGACAATAGCAACGCGACAGACTAATTTGCCCTCGTCGGAGGCAAAGCAACGACTTAATGAAACCGTTCGCCGATTGCTTTCCGTATTTGAGTATGCTGAACGTCCTTTGGTGATCTTTCTAGATGATTTGCAATGGGCGGATCAAGCGTCCGTGGAACTGTTGGAATGGATACTGACTCAACCGAGTCGAGCGCCTGTTTTGTTGATTGGTTCAGTGCGAGAAGATGAGGTGAATAGTGGACATCCGCTCAGTATCGCGGTTCAGGAAATTGAACGTGCTAATGTGATTCCGTTTAAGCATATTCAACTTGACGAGTTATCTGTCGACGATATTTCTTTGTTACTCGCCGAAAAGGTTCAACACGAAACGCGTCAATTTAAACAGTTAGCTGATTGGTTGCATCAACATAGCCACGGCAACCCGTTTATGGTTTGGCAACTATTAAAAGCTCTCAGTCAGAAAGGATTACTTCAGTATCAACTGGAGACTGGCTGGCGGTGGCGAATGGATGCAATTAATGAGTTGGACCAAGTTGACGATATTTTCTCAGTCATACAGTTGCGGTTTCAACTTTTGCAAACTGACGTGCAGTACCTACTCGCTAAAGCCGCGTGCATTGGTGTGCGCTTCGATATGGCGTCTTTAGTTAGACTGACGGGACAGACACCTGAAACGATTTTGGAGCAACTGTTACCTGCAATTAACGACGAGTTTGTTGTCGTAGAGGCTAATATTAAGTCGCCGATATTGGATGAATCCAACATGAGATTTCGTTTCATCCATGATCGAGTACAGGAGGTCGCCCATCGCACGCTTGATACGAGCAGTCGTGCCAAAGTGCATTATCAGTTGGGTACACATTTATTGCAGCAAGCCACGGCTCATCCAGAAGTTTACTCAATCCGAATCGTTAATCACTTGTACCGTGGTAAGCAGTTTATTGACACTCGAGTCGAACAAAGAGAATTTCTTAGGCTAGTTATCAATGCTGCTAAGAAAGCGGCTTCGGCAGGCGCCTTTGCCGAGGCTTTAACGATCGTGCATCAGGGAATGCATGAAAATCCATGCCTTGATGATTTATGGTCGGTAGATCCAGAACTTGCTTACCAAGTGTATTCTGAGCGTGGTGAACTTGAGTACCTCAACTCAAATCTTGAGCGCGCCGAGTATTTTGTACGCCAAGCGATAGGCAATACTGATTCGTTACTTGATAAGGCCAGCTTATATACCCAATGGGTGCAGCAAGCCACCTTAAATGCTGACTATCAGAAAGCGGTCAATGTAGCGCGTGAAGGGCTTACATTGTTCGATGTGAGCCTGCCTGAGGAAGCACAACTCAGCACGGCAGCGTTGCGTTGCAACTTATCGGATTCTTTAGGCAGCCTCTCTTTTAATGACTTAGCGCATTTGCCAGTGCTCACCGATAAAACACAACAGGCCATTCTCGGCTTATTGATAGCGATGGGGCCGCCGTGTTATCGAGCATTTCCACGTCTATGGTCGAGTGTGGTCATCGCGCAGTTCAAGTTAATCAGCGCTTATGGTGCGAACGGTGCTACCGGTTATACGCTACCAGCGATCGGTGGGCTGATGGTTAATCACCAGTTGGCTGATAGTCAACAAATTAAATTGCTTTACGATGCCACCGAACGGTTAACTCGAAAACGTGGCGATACGAGTGCGCAAAGTATGGGTTTTCTGATGATGGGGAGTTCCTTAAATCATTGGTTTAGAGCCCAACGTCTCGCGAGTGATGATTACATGGCGGCATACCGATGTGGTCAACAGTCGGGAAATTTACAGTATGCAGTATATGGCTTTGGTCATGATACTTACTGTCGTTTTTTTTCCGGGGAACCGCTTTCCGAGCTCGTTCCGCGTGTAGAGCACTACCTAGAGTACGCCATGCAGCGCGGTAATACTTGGGGCATTGATTTAATGACAGGGGCGTTAGGGGTCATGTACCGGTTGAGTGGCATAGGTCACTTTCGAGGTAGCTTTGAGCAACATGTAGCTCAAGCCGAAGCCAACCATAATCACCAAGTGCTCGCCATCCTCAGTTGCATGCGTTTGATTGAAGGGTTAGTCGGTAACGATAGAATTATTGTGCAAAAGTCGCTCGAACGGTGCGAGCGCTACATTGAACATATATCGGTACAAGGCTTACTGCCGATGGCGCACTGGCCTGGCCTTCGTGCGCTGGCATTGAGCCAGCTTGAACAGTTAGATACAGATTCATTAAACGTAGCAATCACGCGCTATCAAACCTGGGCAGAATGGCAGCCTGATAACTTTAGCCATTGGTTGACGTTAATGCGTGCTGAGCAAGCACGTCGACAAGGTGATATGCCGCAAACATTGGAAGATTATGACGCTGCCTTGCGCCAAGCGCAGAAGCAAGGGCAGTGGCACACAGCAGCTATGATAGCGACGCGCGCGCAGCATTACTGGCAAAGTAAAGGGCACCCTGGATTTGCATCGGAGTATTCCTCCCAACGGCATCATGCGATGGAGCGTTGGGATGCGATCGAATTGATACATGACAGCGAGCGTAAGACCCGGTCGACGGGGTACGCGATGAGTATGGATGTTGTGATTGAAATTGCGCAAGCGCTGTCCGCGTTTACTGAGCATGAGCAACTTGTTTCTGAAGTTTCTCGTATACTGGTTCGACAAACAGGCGCCCAGCGATTGGCACTTTTGCAGTGTGAGGATGACGAGCTAAAGCTAGTAATGGACGTAGAACATCACTTGGAAAAATATTTTGAGCCAAGCGTTAGGTTGGAGCACGTAAATAATTTACCGACGGCAATGATTCGCCATGTCGCCAGAGTAAAAAAGCTGCAACACATTAATGAAAATACGCTGACCAACCGAAGTTGGCACAACCGTGCCGAAGATATTAAGAGTAATCAATTAGGTGAATTTTCCGGTTCGGCAGTGACTGTGCCGTTGGTTTATTTGGGTGACTTGGTCGGTGTGTTGTATTTGGAGCATAGCCGCAACCGATATGCTTTTAACGACAGGCAGATGCCCATTGTGGAATTTATTGCTGCACAGGCGGCAATTTCCATCCGTAATTTAGATCTGATGCGTGCGCTGGCGCGAGAGGGCGAGGCAAGAGCGGAAGCAGAAATGCGCATGCGATTCGCGGATGCTGAGATGGCTTCCCATGACAAAGTAACAAAACAGTTACAGCATCTTGCTAATACCGACGCGTTAACGCAATTACCCAACCGTCGCTTTTTTATGAGTGAACTGCAGCAAAGCCATGATTTATTCAAACGAAAGGGTCATCAAGCCGCTGTCGTTATGATGGATATCGATTCTTTTAAGGTCATCAATGACCGCTACGGCCATAGTGCGGGGGATGAGGTGCTAAAGGCGTTAGCAAAACAGTTTAATCACGCTGTACGCATGAACGATATTGCAGCCCGCATTGGTGGCGAAGAATTCGCTTTGTTAATCCGCGATGCAGATATGCCACAGGTGTTGGCAATTGCAGAACGATTACGACAAGCGATAGAGCTCGACTCTATTGTGCACAGCGGCGAGGAAGTGGATTATACAGTGAGTATTGGGATTTCATTATTCGAGACGCAAGACGATGAATTTGAATCGATCCTGAATCGTGCTGATAGAGCACTCTACCGTGCCAAGTCTTTAGGTAAGAACAGAGTGTGCCATGGTGCACTCTAGAAATGTGAGCCGTACGGTGCTTCGCGCCTGTAATTCGAATCACCGTACGACAACTGCTCACACAGCTAACTAACGTGAAGTGCAATTTAATTATATGCGATCTATTCTCATTTTCAATACTAAATGAAAAAAATTCTCATTTAGATTTTCGTATGTTAAACTGTTCGAGATTTAAACAGTGATTTAGGAGTCGCTATGCGCAGTACCATTGCAGAAAAAGTCACTCAAGTACGTCATTGGAACGATACCCTCTTTAGTTTTAAAACCACACGACAACGTTCGTTCACATTCGAAAACGGACAATTCGTGATGATTGGCTTAGAGGTCGACGATAAACCTCTGCTGCGCGCTTACAGTATTGCAAGCGCAAACTATGAAGAAGAGCTCGAGTTTTTCAGTATTAAAGTACCGGATGGCGCACTGACCTCGCGTCTTCAACATATCGAAGTAGGCGATGAAGTGATCATGTCAACACGGCCAACAGGTACCTTGGTACCAGGACACCTCCTACCTGGTAAGCGCTTGTATTTGCTTTCGACGGGGACTGGTCTAGCGCCGTTTATGAGTGTTATTAAAGATCCCGATATCTACGAGCAGTACGAACAAGTAGTGTTGGTGCATGGTGTCCGTTATGTGTCTGAGCTTGCCTATCAAAAAGAAATCGGCGAGGACTTACCAAATAATGAATTTTTCGGTGATTGGGTCAAGGAAAAGCTACGCTACTACCCAACAGTGACGCGTGAGCCCTTCCGTGATGAAGATCATCAGAAACGTATCACCGAGTTGCTCGAGTCGAACACGCTTACGCGTAAGCTGAATTTACCTGATATCGACCCTGAGCACGATCGTTTCATGTTATGTGGCAATGATGCCATGCTACAAGATTTAATGGTTATCTTGAACGAACGCGGCTTTAGTAAAGCGACCTCGCGTAAACAAGGCAGTTACGTTATCGAGCAAGCGTTCATCGAAAAGTAAACCGATTGAATTGAGCGAGTAAGTTTGCCACGCTATTTAAGCGTCTTATATTAAGGAGCTTGTAATGAGCGCGTGGCAAACCACTGTACAACATGTACGTAATTGCTCTCTATGTGAGCCCAAATTACCTTTAGGGGCTCGCCCTGTTATTCAATTTCATCCGCACGCCAGGATACTCATAGCGGGCCAAGCGCCAGGTATTCGCGTACATCGTTCGGGCAAACCGTTTGATGATCCGAGCGGTGAGCGCTTGAGAGCGTGGCTTGGTGTCGATAAGTCAGATTTTTACGACGCACGGCAGTTTGCCATCCTACCGATGGGCTTTTGCTACCCGGGTACTACGAGCTCTGGAGATGCGCCCCCACGACCTGAATGCGCCGACGCTTGGCGCGAGCAATTACTTGAACAACTACCCCACTTACAACTTACGCTCGCAATCGGACAATATGCTCAGCAATGGCATGCTCAGCAACTTACCGGTATCAAGCTCCAGCGAACACTCACAGAGCGCGTAAAGAATTGGCAGGCGTGGTTAGAACAGGGCATACTGCCATTACCCCATCCGAGCCCTCGCAATAACCGCTGGCTTGCTAAAAATCCATGGTTCGAAGATGAGGTGTTACCCGAGTTGAAAGCGCAGATTGCGCGATGGCGAGGCTCTCAAAAATGAAAAGATTAGCAGCGTATGGACGCTTAATATGTTTTTTTGTGGCGGCTATGATAGGTGTTCAAATACCGCAATTTGTCGACCAATACGGTGATGCCGTCTACGCACATCTTAACGAGGCGAAAGCGAGCGTAGCGGAGTTTCAACAGGAAGCCGACCGCTATTTTGATGGCTCTATTGAGCGTCTTATTGACTATTACCGCGCTTCAGATGATCCGGTATTCATTGATGGCGGAGATAGCATCGAAACCATTTATCAGCGCTACCAGATGCTTCAGTCCGCTTGGAACCAATACCAACAGGGCTATTGGCAACGTTACCAAACGACATTTTTGTCTCCGATTACTGATATCCGTAGAGAAGCTTGGACGCGTTATGACTATGCGGTACGCCTGACACCTGAGGCTCTGGTTATGGCTGTCGTAGTCGGCTTATTTATTAGTTTGCTAGCCGATCTGTTGTTGAGCTTGTTATTATGGCCGCTCAGAAAACGCAGGACAGTCGCTAACTAGGAGTATGCAATGGCGTATGATTGGGTTGTATTTGATGCCGATGAAACACTATTTAGGTTCGATGCTAAGCGCGGTCTAACCCAGCTATTACAGTCTTACGACGTTGATTTTACCGAAACGCACTTTAAACGGTTTAAAGAAGTGAATGCACCCTTATGGGAGGCGTTCCAACGTGGCGAAATTTCTGCCGCAGATATTAAAGCGCGACGCTTTGTGGATTGGGAAGATCGTTTGGGGGTTTCATCTACAGAGCTCAACCGTCAATTTATGGCGCAGATGGGTACTATTTCCTCAACGCTTGATGGGGCAGGGTCAATGCTCACTGCACTCGACGATAAAGTTCGCATGGGCATTATCACCAATGGCTTCGTCGAGCTTCAGCAGGAGCGACTCGCAACGCATCAGTTTGAACAGTTTTTTCAGTTTGTGGTGGTTTCTGAAGCGCTTGGTGTGGCAAAACCACACCCTGAGATTTTCCAGCATACGCATCGTCAGCATATCTCGGAGGAGGTTCCGACCAGTCGCATCTTAATGGTCGGGGATAATCCGTATTCGGATATATTGGGGGGACAACGTGCAGGCTGGCATACTTGCTGGTTGAATGAACACCAAGCCACTTGTCCCGAAGAAGTTAAACCGAATCATACTATCCGTCATTTAAGCGAACTGGTGGAGCTAGTGGTTTAATCACCACCAGCGTCCCACGCGTTTTTTATAGTCACGGTAGGTATCACCAAAGTAGCTTTCGAGCTGGCGCTCTTCTGGTTTGATTTGAAATAGGTTCATGTAGAACATATAGAGGGGTAAGCCCAACAAGGCTGCCATGTTGTGTAGTGATAAACCCCAAGCAAAAAGAATAATTAGAAAGCCTAGATACATTGGGTTACGTGTCCAGCGGTAAATACCGCGCGTCACCAATGTGCTCGACTTATCGGGTATGCGGGGATCAACGGTGGTGTTTGCTTTACGAAACTCAATCCATCCCAATAGAGGTAATAGAATACCCAGTGCTAATAAAATAATGCGTATCCACACCGGCACCCACCCGAAGCGAACAGAAGGGAACAGGACCGCGCAACCATACATAAGTAGGGCGATTAAAAAAATGAGTAATAGCGGTGGAACTTTGAGTTCAAGTGCTTTCATAATTTAGGATGATTAACGATGAGCCAGCAAACCATTATTGACCAAACCCAACGCTGGGTACAAGAGGTTGTGGTTAAGTTCAACTTTTGCCCATTTGCACGACCGGAGGTCGACGCTAAGCGTATCCGGTACTGCGTTGTAGCTGAGCAAGACCGACAAACTCAGCTCGCAGCGCTGAATCATGAGTTGTTAAACTTGCAACAGAACGACGCTATTGCGACTACACTTCTTATTGTTCCTAGAGGCGTGGAGGGGTTTTACGATTTCTTGGATTTGGTAGACCAAGCCAATGAACTCATAGTGATGCAAGGCTTTGATGGCGAATTCCAACTGGCACACTTTCATCCCGACTACTGTTTTGCGGATGCCAAGCAAAGTGACCCAGAGAACTATACCAATCGCTCTCCTTATCCGGTACTGCACCTACTTCGAGAGGCTATGATGGAAGAGGCATTAGAGCAATTCGAGCACCCCGAGAAGATTCCCGAGCGTAATATAGAATATTGCCGCCGCCGAGGTGCTGAGTATTTTGCTCAACAGCTGGCGACGATTACGGCCGGTAAGCGTTAGAGAACATTATTGAGCGCGATACCCACACCAAAACGTGTTTGTTTGTGGTTGTAGTCAATTAAGCTCTCGCCGTACCCAGTAAACAAACTGGTATAGCCAATGAATTTGCCCCAAAGTGGGAAAGTGAAGTTGAATTCTGCTGAGCCTCGACCTGTTTCGATGGCATGTCGCAAGTTTAATGTATATTCAAAGTCATCGATATTAGCAGCGATGGTGAATTCATAGTCGCCAACGTAGTCGGTAATATCAGGGTTGTCGTCGCCTGAAGACTGCATCGGATCGGACTTTTCATCCTCTTGGAAGCGAATCCATGGTTTTAGGCTGAACACAAAGGGCCCCTTTTCTGCGACTAACTGCACGTAAGCACGGTTCCAGCTGCGCGAAAGTTCTTGGCTACGCCCGTTTGACAAGTGCTCAACACCAACAGCTAAGCCCGTATTAGTACCAAATGGATGCCAGCCTGTCGGTGTTGTATAAAATACCTCAGGTTGGTAATTGGTCTCTCTAAACGGCTTTGAGATATTACTCGCGTATACTTGCCACCAAGACTGCATTGTAAAGCCGAAGAAAAGCTTGTCGCCTTCAACGAGCAAGCTCTCTTTATTGACAGGCACTTTAAAGCTTAGCTGAAGCTTTGCTTCGTACTCTTCAAGATTGTCCTCATAGCCTTGGAAGTTTTGGTAGGGCGCCGTGTTAATGTCGGTTGTTCCCCAAACGGGTAAGATGTAATTACGGCGGTGAGGCGTGAGCACGTATGGATCAAACTCGGTTACTTTTTCGCTTTGTAAGCGTTTGGTCAATGCGCCAGGATCTTCGACTTTATCAATCTTAACCACGTCTTCTGACTCTTCTTGACGTAGCTTCTCCATGCATTGCTGACGCACTTCTGCAATCGTTAACGAGGCCTTTTCCTTATTCATTGCATCAAGGAGGCACTCTTGCATTGCTGATAACTCCTGCGCTTTAAGTGAAGGCATAGCAACAAAGAATAAGCAGAATAAAGGGAGTAAGGTACGACGCGGCATGATAAAAAATTCCATATAATTGAATGTAATAAATCATGACTAATACGTATCTAAATGTCTACTCAGATCCCTCTAGTTCATGAACTCTTAACGATAATTTTTCGTAAGTGAAATATACATAGACAATTTATTAAAATCTGGAGGCGTTATGAAAGTTGCCGTGATTGGTGCAAATGGGAAAATAGGCACGCATGTGGTCGAGCAGTTGCAACATGCAAAGACTCATCCAGTCGTTGCTATGGTGCGCAAGCAAGCACAAGTGGATGGTTGGAAAGATCAGGGTGTCGACGCGCGTTTGTTGGATCTTGAAGGTCCTGTAAACGACATTGAGAAAGCGTTTGAAGATATCGATGCGGTGATTTTTACAGCGGGCTCTGGTGGCGCGACAGGCGATGATAAAACGCTCATGGTTGATTTAGACGGAGCCGTTAAAACGATGGAAGCAGCGCATGCGGTAGCTGCGGATCGTTTTATCTTGGTCAGTGCGTTGCAGGCACATAACCGCGAGCATTGGAACGAAGATTTACTGCCCTACTATGTCGCAAAACATTACGCCGATAAAGAGTTAATGCGTAGCGAGCTTGACTGGACTATTGTGCGTCCTGGTGGCTTAACAGACGAGCCAGGTACAGAGAAGGTGGAACTTGCCGAGAACTTAGGGCGTGGCACCATTGCAAGAGAAGATGTGGCTCGTATTCTAATCCGTTGTCTTGATGCAGATAATACGATTGGCAAGCACTTCGATGCGCTGACAGGCGATCAAGGTGTAGAGGCCGCTGTTAAGGCGATCTAGTTTGATTGCATGGCGTGCATCCAACTGCGGTGCACGCTATTGCGAGTTTTCGGATTCTTCCGCCGGCACGTATATCGCCACACCTTCGGCGGTTTTATCGGTTAAACCAAACATACGTCCAAGTTGGACACTCAAGCCTAAATTACCCGAATAACTGCCCAACCCGGTACCAACATAGACGGAGCTATCGCGTTTTTCGCCCGTCGCTTGTAACAGAACACCATTGGCGCCTAACTTTGCCGCTTGTTCCTTAAGTCGTTGGACAACAGCATCCATTTGGGCTTGATCACCGAAGCTCCAACTACCGTCACTTGAAACAGATAAGAGCGCGACCGTTTCATATTGCGTGGGTTCTTTTAGGTAGAGTTTGACAGCGTCGACGTTGATTGCAGGACGTGCCTCGCCAACCATCACGGTAGAGGGTTTCGAGGAACAAGCCACCAACCCTAACAGTATAACAGTTGTTGTCAGCAAGGCCGAAATTCGAGAAAAAGTGTTACGCATAATACACTCCAAACAAGTCCCTATTGATTGAGTATACGTAATTTATCGGCTTTTAGTGCGTCTGTAGTGGCAGACTAAACCCGAACACTCTTTTAAGTGGTAGTATTACCCTTAA
>NZ_CAXGLS010000041.1:0-21508 GCF_964010655.1 uncultured Idiomarina sp. | reverse complement strand
AAAGCTCTTAGAGGCGGTACAGCATCGTATGACCGCTGATGTACCCGTAGGCTGCTATCTCTCGGGAGGCATCGACTCATGCTCGATCTTGGGTCTTGCATCGGCATCGACCCAAACCTCAGTTAAGGCGTTCACCATTGGATTTGATTCGGACGACTATGACGAGACGCCCATTGCGCGTGAAATGGCCGAGGCGACTGACGCTGACCATCACATTATGGCGCTCAAGGCGAATGATTTGTACGACCATTTTGTAAAAACCCTATGGCACACCGAGCGGACGATCTACAACACGCTGGGTGTCGCTAAGTACTTGATGAGTCAGGAAGTGCATGAGGCGGGCTATAAAGTCGTTATGACAGGCGAAGGCTCCGATGAACTGTTTGCTGGCTACCCAGCGTTTCGCAAGGATATGTTTTTACATGGTCTCGATCATCTACCCGAAATTGAGCGCCTCGAGTGGCAAAAGCTACTGGAAAAAAATAATCAGTTGTTTAAAGGTGCAATGCTGGCTCGAGAAGAATTCAGCAGCGATGCGTTAAACCAAAAAGTGGGCTTTACGCCGAGTTGTGTGCAACCTTGGCTGTCTTGTAGTAGCGTCGCTAAACCACTAATTAACAAAAGTCTGCAACAGCAACTTAAGGACTACGACCCGGGTCAGGCGATTGCAGACACATTAGATGAAGCCTACCTGACCGGGCGCCATCCACTTGATCGCGCACAGTACGTGTGGATTAAAACCATGTTAGAGGGGCAAATTCTAACATGGGGCGGGGACCGCGTGGATATGGCTAACTCGATGGAAGCGCGACCTGCGTTTCTCGATCATCACTTAGCAGAATACGCCTTTACGGTGCCTCCGCATTTACGCATAAAAGGTAACAAGGAGAAATATGTATTGCGTGAAGCGATGAAAGGCTTGTTGCCGGAAACGCTCTATAAACGCGAAAAGTTTGCATTTATGGCGCCACCTGCGCATACCGATCCCGAAAAATGGAAAGCAGTAGAACGTTTAGCGGAGGAGTTTTTGAGTGAGCAAGCGGTAAAGGATGCGGGCTTACTCGATTTTGATGCGGTACAAGCCGTGTTTGCGCGTCACAGCTCAAGTGATGTCACCGCTGAAGAGCAAGTACAGCTTGATGCAGTTATCAACCATATGCTCGGTGTACAAGTGTTACATCATCACTTCGTCGCAACCGATGTTCCAAAGCAAGCTCAACAGCGTGCTCAAGAACTCGGCTGGCACGCTTAACCGTTCTAGTTATCGGCGGTTACATACTTTATGTAATCGCCGTAACCATGTTCTTTCATTTCATCTAAAGGGATAAACTCTAGAGCAGCTGAGTTCATGCAATAGCGTAACCCCGTTGGTTTTGGACCATCGCTGAAAACGTGACCAATGTGATTATTACCATAGCGGCTGCGAATTTCTGTGCGTGTGTAAAACCAGCTGTTATCCTCTTTTTCCACCACCGCATCGGATGTGATCGGCTGGGTAAAGCTGGGCCAACCGGTACCCGATTTGTATTTATCTGTAGATGAAAATAAGGGCTCACCACTTAGAATATCAACGTAAATGCCGGGGCGCTTGTTATCCCAATAAGCGTTATTGAATGGCTCCTCAGTACCATCCTCTTGTGTTACCTCAAACTGAGTGTCAGTTAACTTTTGCTGCAACACTTCATCACTCGGTTTGCTGTAACTTTTCCAACGTGCTTGCGCTGCATCCGATTGATTGACTCCATTGGGATTTTGATTGGTGTACTGTTGATAATCGATATCTGAGGTATCTCCCCAGAACTTCTCGATGAAGTCATAACGTCCTGAATTAAACGTATAGACTTTGTAGCGGATCGGATTTTTATCATAATAATTTTGATGATAGTCCTCGGCGGGATAGAAGGACTTAAACCGTGTTATTGGCACGACAATAGGCTTTTTGAATGGTCCGTGTTCGGCTAGATATTGTTTGGTTTGCTGAGCAATTTTACGTTGTTGATCGGTGTGGTAAAAAATTTCTGGACGGTACTGCTGACCACGATCGACAAATTGACCTTTATTATCCGTGGGGTCAATGATACGCCAGAATTTTTGCAAAAGGGCGGCGTATGAAACAATGTTAGGATCATAATAGACTTGTACACTCTCAGTGTGACCTGTTTTACCTGCGGAAACTTCCTGGTAGGTCGGGTTGAGCTCTGTTCCACCGCTAAAACCTGAAATGACCTCTCGAACGCCGTTCATTTGCTCAAATGCTTCCTCAACACACCAAAAGCAGCCGCCAGCAAAAGTCGCTATTTGCTCGTGAGATTGCTTTTCGTTGATTTCATTTTGTGCCATGCTCAAGTGAGTGAAAAGAACAGCGAGCATGATGAATATATATTTGGACATAAAAAGCCTCCTGCATTACTGCTTCTAATAACAATATAGGTCAGTTGGGATGAAAAAGATTTATGTGAGTGGAATTTTTATGCTCGTGCTATGGACAGCACCTTCCCTTGCACAGGCGCAATCAGATGCGAATGACTCGAGTTCGGTGTCTCAAGAAAATACCTCAGATGGTTGGCTTGAGCAGTTTAGATATGGTTTAGAGACCTCCGTTGAGTCCAGCGCTCGCTGGGTTGATAGTTTTTTTGCTGACCGAGGCATGAACAGTGGTGAACATGAAACTTATGGACGCTTAACAGTCGCGCCGCAGTGGTCGGGTTACCATAAGTTTGAAGTCGATTCACGATTTCGTGCCCGATTTCAGCTGCCACACGCAAAAAAAGATTTCTCGGCTTTTTTAGGCCAAGTCGACGAGGGTGAGTTTTTAGACCAGCAGGACGTGGGTAAGCCTTCAGTGATCAACTCTCCAAATACAGATGATGAGTGGCTTATTGGGCTAGGTTTTAGCCGTCAAGTAAACGAAGCACACCGGTTGACCTACAGTGTTGGGGTGCGGGGCGGTATTAAGCTTGATACCTATGCGCGTGCTCGCTATCGGGTTGATAGCATTTTGTCAGATATCAGTTTAATGCGCTGGGAATCCTCAGTATTTTGGCGCGATAGTGATGGTTTTGGTGTTGCACAACGTATCGATACCGAAACTCAATTAACAACACATGTTGTCGCTAAATGGTCCGCGATCGGGACCTTTGCTCAAGAGACGCAGGGTGTGCGGTGGGGCTCATCGGCAACGGTCTATTTTTTAACAGGTAATGATCATGCCTATGCAACAGAAATTTGGTCCGAAGGAGAAAACGAAGCGCCTGTTACGGTAACGGGTTATGGTATTCGGGTACTTGATAGGCGCCGAATATACAAGTCGTGGCTGTTGATGGAGACATGGGTGGGGCACCATTGGCCTCGAGAGGAACGTTATGAAACCCGTCGAGGCCACTGGATGCTAGGTATTGAGTTTGAGCTCAGGTTTGGTAACAAGCAGCATTAGAACTCAACATCGATAAACACTGGATCGTGATCCGATGAGCGATAGGGTCCCACCTTGAAGTACTCGGTATCTTGGTAGCTAAATACCGTGGGTTCATCACTATTATAATGAATATGTTGGACATTTTTAACGCTATCGGTCAAACCCTGATCAATAAACACGTGGTCTAGCGCACCGGCTTGACTATCAAATACATAAGAGTATTCGTCGGCGCGCGAGACGTTACTAAAACCATGGTTCGCTATGTACTGTACCGGATCTTCTTTGTAGTAGGCGTTGAAGTCCCCTAATAGCACAGGTGCTGGGAATGCATTTTGCTTGACCCACTCGATTAGCGCCGCGGCTGAGTCAAGGCGTTGCTGATTCCAGCAATATTGACCATCATTTTGGTTGGCGTTAGGTCCATTGTCAGGGCATCCACCTTTCGACTTGAAGTGGTTTACGATAACGGTAAATTGCTGCCCGGATTGCTTGTCCTCCAACACTTGCGCTAAAGGTGGTCGGCTACCTGAGCGGAAAGGACCTTGAGTTATTGTATGCGCATGACCAATCGGTTTAACGCGATTACGATTGTAAATGAGACCGACAGCAATTTGATCGTCACCTAATCGTTGAGCTCTTGGCTCGGCGATAACATACGGGCTATCTTGTGCCTCATTTAACTGATTAACGAGCTGTACAATTGCACTGTCGGAGCCGTAACCGTCATTCTCAACCTCCATTAAGCCAAACACATCGGCGTCAATGTCGACCAGCGCTGAGACAATTTTAGCTTGTTGGCGTTGATACGCATCGAAGCTTTTCGCACCGCGTTCGGTCGGGAAACCATTTTTGTCACCATCGCCATTGAACAGGTTCAGCACATTAAAGCTTGAGATTCGTAGATACTCATTCTTTGCCTTGGGTGTCTCTGGCTCGCTAATATGTTTTGCGACTACGGCTTCCGTAGGCTGAATGCGTGCTCTACCACGAAACTCTGTAAGAATGCCAACAATCGGCATCATCGTTGTTCCGCTGCGCATTGAGTTTTGCGCTGAGCTCGTCAGCTGTTCAAACGGAAGTGTGTTGGGTTCTACATCACTGTTATCGTCTACTTGAACACGATTCAATTGGTTGATGCGCATTTGCTCGCGTGCGTCAGCGCCTGGCTCAACAATTTGTGATGGTGTAAACAAACGACCACTGGATACGTCAAAGTAGCCATGACGTGGTAATTGATAATGACCGGAGATTGTTAGTTCTTGCCCACTTTCGGCGACTAATGTAACTAACATATTCTCCAGTTGCTCGCGTTGTTCATTACTTTCAAAAGGCAACTTAACTTCAACGGGCGCGGGTAGCGGGCGTGCTTGAGGGCATGCCGAAAGCGAAGTCACGTCAACGAGACGTGTTTGTTCGTTGGCTTCTGTCACCTGTCCTGTAACAACCACAAAATCGCCTTCTGAAAAAGGTTGTTGGGTTGTTGAGCTAACAAATAAACCTTCAGATGTTCTCGGGTTGTTATCGGGCTCTGTGCTTTGTATGAAAAATCCAGCCAGCTGATCGTTAGCCGTCCATTTTCCTGTGACTGTTCCCGAAGTGGTTACGTTCTGCCCAACTAGAGGAGATTGCCATTCCTCACCTTGAATAGTGGATATCGGGGTAATCTCGGCTTGCTTTTCACCACAGTCTTGAGCATAGGCGGCTGTGGCATTGAGTAGCACAGCCATGGCGATAAAAAGTTTATTCATGAATGCTTGTCCATTTTGTGATAACTACCTACTTCCAAGACGGGGGCTGCGTCAAGCCGCTCAGCATCCATCATGGTCGCAATTCGTTGCATTGATGATAGCAGCAAGGATTGCTCCCACTCATCAAGTGCTTGAAACCTCTCAATAAAGTCTTCCTGTAAGGGTTGTGGCGCTTGAGCCAGTAGCGATTGACCTTGCTCGGTAATGTACATCAACACTCGACGTTTATCGGTGTTGCTACGTCGACGATAGATTAAACCGCGATGCTCCATTCGCTCAATAACATTTGAGACCGTTGCCGGGCTTAACGTGATATTTTGCGCGACTTCACTTGCGGTAATACCATCCCGAGCAACAATTTCACGTAGAATGAGTAACTGTGGCGCGGTTAATCCCGAGTATTTGTTGAGTTGTTTGGAGTGCAGATCAATGGCTCGAATGACTTTACGTAACGCGAGTAAAAGCTCTTCATACTTTTCCATTGTCGCTCCTAAAAGTTGAAACCGGTGGTCTAATAGCGTCGCGCAGATAAATCGGTACGACGTATTTGTACAATCATACCCAATTTGGGGTGATCAAAGTAGTGTGTTTCGTGACTAATCACCCGACGTAACTGGTCAAAGCGGTAGCTACGCAAAAATCGCTCTTCCTCAGTTTTATCCTGCGTTGAGGTCAGCAATGTTGACGCTTGTGCGGCAAGATCGCCATTCGGCGGAGCGATGAAAACTTCCTCACGAAGATTAAAATCGCCTTTGATATGTAAATAATTGCCCACTAGAAAGATATGAAGTGTGCCATCGAGTTCCCACACCGGCTTACTATTGGGTTCAGTTTGCAACGGTGCGAGGGACTGTCCGTCCTCATTTGCACCAAAACGGTGTTGCCCCTTTGCGAGAATGTCGAATAATTGCTCTATGTTCTGCATCCGTTGAGAGAGCGGGTCAAGTTCGTTACGAACGGTGCTAGGAGCGAACTTGACTGAATCTTGAGGTTTCATAAAGCCGTTAAACTGATATCGATCAGCAAAGTTTTTACCGCCGTAAAGATGAAACTTGTAACCATCATCACGACCAAACACAGGTTGTCGCCAAGCTAGGTGCAGCAAGGGCTGTGCTAAGCCGCGCTGCTCCAGCGTTTGCTCGGTTTCATTCAGCACCCAGTGGCTTTTAGGGACTAAAAAAGGACTGCGGGCATCTTTGATATCTTTTTCAGGGCCAAAAAAATGAACAGGAAGTTTGACGAGCTGTGAGAGTTTGCTCGGACGGTTGAAAGGACTACCATTTATTTCGATGCTAAGACGTTCGTCCTCATAACTACAGGGCAGGGCATTCCATTGCCAGTTGTGCTCTGCAAGTTCACAAAGTGGTAAATTGGCTCGCAAGTTGTGGTGATTTGCATTGACCACTTGTGCAATCAAGTCGTTTGCATTGGAAGTATCAATTGGTTCAAGATGAAGCGGAAACTGTTCACTGATATCTTGCTCAACTGTGTGTTTGAATAGCAACACTTCAACTTCAAACCAGCGCCAGTATTCAGGGTCCTGCTTGGCTTGTGCTTTGGGTAAAGCGAATAGACTGCTCAGCGTCAGTAACCCAAAAACTAGCCCCTTACACTTCATGTTGTTTTCCTCAGATCTATTTATCACTAGCAAGCTCATCTAAAAGCGACTGTATCAGTTCTAAGCGGCTTTGAGTATCCTCAATCGACTGAGTGACTCTGAGTTTCGTCGGTCCCTCGAGGCGATAATGATTCGGACATTTTTGGATGAGTCCGATAATGGTCTCCGGCTTCACCTTAGTTGTTTCACCAAACTCTATCGTACCGCCTTGATTACCCATATCAATTTTACGTATTCCTAACGCTTCTGAGTGGTTGCGTATGCGTGTTTGTGCGATTAAGTTTTTGCTAGCTTGGGGTAACAAGCCAAACCGATCGATAAGCTCAACCTGAATATCCTCGAGTTGTTCATCATTATTGCAACCAGCAATACGCTTATAAATGTTCAAGCGAATATTAACATCGGCAATATAGTCATCAGGTAACAAAGCGGGAATACGCAAATCAATTTCTGCTCGGTTTCGGGTTAACCCCTCAAGCGTTGGTTCCTGACCATTCTTAAGAGATTCTACAGCTTGCTCTAACATATCAGTGTAGAGTGTAAAGCCAATACTCTCTATTTGACCGCTTTGGTCATCACCCAGTAATTCGCCCGCACCACGAATTTCGAGATCGTGTGTCGCAAGCATGAATCCGGCACCTAGATCTTCTAGTTGTGCGATAGCCTCAAGCCGTTTTAGGGCGTCTTTTGTCATTCGTTTTGGGTGAGGCGTTAATAAATAGGCATACGCTTGGTGGTGAGAGCGCCCCACACGTCCCCTTAGCTGATGTAACTGAGCTAGACCAAGATGGTCTGCGCGATCAATGATAATGGTATTAGCCGACGGCACGTCGATGCCGGTTTCTATGATGGTCGTACAAACCAACACATTAAAACGTTGATGATAAAAGTCGCTCATGATGCGTTCAAGTTCACGCTCCCGCATTTGTCCATGAGCAACTGTGACGCTTGCCTCGGGAACAAGCGCTTCTATTTCTCTTGCCGTTTTTTCAATGGTGTCTACATTGTTGTGTAGAAAGTATACCTGTCCGCCCCGCAACGTTTCCCGTAAGATTGCTTCGCGAATAGTGGCATTGTCGTGTTCTCTAACAAAGGTCTTAACTGCTAAACGCCGCGCGGGAGGGGTTGCGATGATGGATAAATCACGAATGTTGTTCATCGCCATATTCAGTGTTCGGGGAATCGGCGTGGCCGTTAATGTTAATATATCGACGTTAGCACGTAATCTTTTTATCGCTTCCTTCTGACGAACACCAAAGCGGTGCTCTTCATCGACGATCAATAAGCCAAGCGCTTTCGCGTTGATGTCGCCCTGTAATAGCTTATGAGTACCAATCAAAATATCGACTTGACCGCTTTCAGTATCGGCAATAATTTGCTTTGACTGCTTAGCGGTCTTAAAGCGTGATAGCACCTCTATGCGCACGGGCCAGTCGGCAAATCTGTCTTTAAAGTTGTCGTAATGTTGTTGAGCTAACAAAGTTGTAGGCACCAAAACCATCACCTGACGACTGTCGTTTACAGCAATAAAAGCGGCACGCATCGCGACTTCCGTTTTACCAAAGCCTACATCGCCACAAACCAGACGGTCCATCGGGTGGGGCGCTGCCATATCCTGCACTACCGCATTAATTGCGGTCAGCTGATCGGTGGTTTCTTCAAATGGAAAACTATCCGCAAAACGCTGGTAGTCGTCTGCATCAATGGTAAAGCCATATCCTTCGTTCGACGCTCGTTTTGCATAAACATCAAGTAATTCCGCCGCTACATCGCGGATCTTCTCAGCGGCTCGTTTTTTGGCTTTCTCCCAACTGTCGTTTCCAAGTTTATGCAGTGGGGCATGGTTCTCCTCCCCCCCGCTATAACGACTCAATACATCCAGGCTTGCCACGGGTACATACAGCTTTGATTGTTGAGCGTATTCGATAGTGACAAATTCAGTGGTGACGTTGCCCGCGTCGAGAGTTGTTAGGCCTTGATAGCGACCCACACCGTGGTCTATGTGAACCACAGGTTGTCCAATTTTGAGTTCGGCTAAGTTGCGAATAAGCGCGTCGGAGCTTTGCGTCGGTTTTTGTTCACGTCGACGTCGTTGTGAAACACGATTGCCCATCAACTCGGTTTCGGTAATTAGATAGATATTTTCTGATTTTAAATGAACCGAATTAATGACGGGGCCGACTGTGAGTGCCAGCGGTTCATTGGATTGTTCAAAGTCACTGAAGTGAGCAACACTCGGTGCAGGGTAACCAATGCGCCCAAGTATATCGTGCAGTGCTTCTTTTCGTCCGGCGGACTCGGTGACGAATAGCAAACGTTGCCCCTGATCTATCGCAGTGCTGATTAACTCCTTAAGCTTGGCAAAGGGTTGCTTATTTTGATGTTCCGCAGCGATGTCTGTCACAGGTGCAGTATTGAAGGACACCGCACCGGGTGTTGGCTTACCGCTTGGAATTGCGGCCCGAATGCGACGCATTTGCTTAAAGCGGCTATGAACCTGCTCCGCCAACATGAATATTTCGTTTGGATGTAATAACGGCTTCTGCTGATCGTAGCGTCGTTGCTCATAACGATGATTTATATCGATCCAGAGCTTCTCAAGAGTGCCTTGAATATCGCCAAAGGTAACGAGCAATGCGTCGTTAGGTAGGTAATCAAATAATGTCGCCGTGTGTTCAAAAAACAACGGTAGGTAGTATTCAATGCCACCTGGCGTTTGGCCTTTACTTACTTGCTGGTAAAGTGATTCGCGCTCATTACTTATTTCGAAACGCTCTCTAAAGGCTGAACGGAAATGCTCTATACCCGCCTTCGTTAACGGAAACTCATGAGCCGGGAGGAGTTTGACGGATTCAACCGGTGTCAAAGAGCGTTGTGTTTCAGGATCAAACGGACGGATGCTATCAATTTCGTTGTCAAAGAAATCAATCCGATAGGGGGTTGTACTGCCCATCGGAAACAGGTCTAAGATTGAGCCACGACTACTAAACTCACCGTGTTCCATGACTTGCTCAACTGCACGATACCCATTACGCTCAAGTTGCTCGCGCAACGCAAGGGCATCAAGTTGTTGGTTGACGGTGAGGTTGAGCGACTGACTTTGTACAAACTCGACTGGGGCGATACGTTGTAACAGCGTGTTTAAACTAACAATTAACGCGCCACGACGGGCTTGTGGGAGACGGGCAAGCACGCTCAGACGTTCGGAAATGATGTCTTGATGTGGTGAAAAGGTATCATAAGGTAGCGTTTCCCAGTCTGGGAAAACGGTAATATCATCATGATAATCTGTATGCTCACCTGCGAAATAGCGAACTTCTTGTTCCAGCCGGTGCGCTTGATTTGCATCGGCGGTCACGACAAGTACCCGCCCAGGCGTTCTATCTATGACTTTTGCTAGCGCCAATGCAGGCGAGCTTCCGTTGAGATCGGTCCAACTGATGTCTTTCTGGGGCGAGTCTGTGTAAGGGGGATTAAAAACCGAAACTTTAGTCATGACAACCTAATGTTAACTACAATTCTGTGTTGCATTATACTTAAATCACCAGCAATTTGGATGTTATCGCTCGGAGTTTTCTGATTTGCTCGACTGTTTGCGTTGCTCTGCTCGCGCTTTGAGGTGACGAGTCTGGCTATGCAAGCTATGACGTATTACGTGTTCATGGTCCTGCTCCCTAATCTGAGCAAATTGGAAGGTCGCTTGATAGTTGTCATCGGATATTGTTTCAGACTCAGTGCACTCGACATAGCAATAGATAGCCAGCGACTCCTCGCGAAATATTAAATTAGCCTGAAAAGTATCGCCCACAGTCCATCTCGTGTCAGAATTGACACGAAACCCACCGCCACCAAATTCATGAGCGGTAAGTGCATACTCGTTACCGTGTGTTTGACTCAATAAATATCCGAGCATCATTCCCATTCTCTGGTTGATGAGTGCTAAGGCATCAACGAGCGCAGGAGAGTTCGGGTTTTCTGAACGCACTCGCTGGAGTGCCGACTGATCACTCCCAGCAAGCTCTGAGCAAAGCTTAAAAAGCTCCGGGATCTCCGAATGAAGTGCCTGTTCAGAAGGAACAGAGTCCACAGCTACGGGCGTCAGTTGCACAGGTAAGCTATCAGCTACAGTAAAATAGTCGCCAATAGGACGTAAATTAATAGACTGATTTGGCTGCATTTTTGTCTCGCAAAGTTGTCAGGCTGCTAACAACTCATTATCCTTGAGCTTTCCTAATAAGCAACCATCATTTCAAGGGCGTCGTTTGCGGTCAATTACACTTTCTATTGCGTTGAGATATAGCCGAACAAAAGCGTACTCGGCGTTCACCCGGTTTATTCAACGATTCGCATTAGGCGGAATCGCTGTCGGAGTGATGGCGTTGGTTGTCGTGATGTCCGTAATGAATGGCTTTGAGAATGAGCTTAAACAAAGAATTCTAGGCGGTGTCCCCCACGTTCAGCTCTACGGCGATCATGTGCTTGCTGAGCTTGATGATGTAACCGAAAAACTGCCAAAAGGCGCGTTGCAGTCGGTTTCTCCTTATGTGTCTACCGAAGCGCTTGTGCAAGTGCCGGGTAATCTTGCCGTCGTGACGTTACAAGGTTTTGACACCGGTGATTCGGCTCATCGCACGATTCCGACAGCGCTCGAGCAGGCATTAATAGCGGGACAGTGGAGTCGACTTGCAACGGGTGAATACAATATTATTTTAGGTCAAACGCTTGCGAATCAACTGAAGTTAGCGATTGGTGATAAGGTACGTATCGTCTCATCGAAGGGGGCCGTCTATAGTCCACTCGGTATGCTCCCCTCACAGCGAACTTTTCGACTAGTGGGGGTTTTTGCAATGCAATCTGACTTAGACAAGCACTTAGCGGTTGCAAACATTGATGATGTAGCCCGTTTAATTCGTGATCCCCGTGCAGCACAAAAGCAAGTTCAGCTCCAGCTCAATGATGCCTTCAATGCGCCGAAAGTTGCTTCAATCATTCGTTCGAATAGCACATTGTCCGTGACGGATTGGCGACAACGTTATGGTCAACTGTTTGATGCGGTCGGTATGGAAAAACGTATGATGTGGTTGATGCTCGCACTGATCATTGCTGTTGCCGCATTTAATACACTGTCGGCGTTGGCGATGGTGATTGATGATAAACGCCATGATATCGCAATTTTACAAACCATTGGCTTAACTCAGGCTCAAGTGCGTCGAGTATTTCTTATTCAGGGCTGTTACATAGGGGTTGTGGGTACCTCGGTAGGGTTGTTGCTAGGTATCCTTTTGGCGCTGTTTATTAACCCTATTTTGCAAACACTGGGAACGCATTTTGTTGCCGGTTTAGGACAACAGCTCCCCGTTCAATTTGAGTGGACGCAGGTCTGCTTCATCGCTTTTTTCGCACTGATACTCGCCCTTGTTGCCGCTTTCTACCCAGCAGCCAAAGCGGCACAAACTGAACCTTCCGAGGCGTTAAGATATGACTAATGATTTGATCACAGCCCACAATGTGAACAAGACTTTCCGAGATGGTGATAACCAGGTAACAGTGTTGAAGCACGTTAACCTTGAAGTTAAACATGGCGAGGTGATGGCAATAGTTGGCAGTTCAGGTTCTGGTAAAAGTACATTGCTTCATATATTGGCCGGCTTAGATGTTCCATCATCCGGTGAGGTGTATTTTGAGGATGCTGAAATTACACAGTTAACGGGCTCACAAAAGGCGCAGCTTAGAAACCAAAATATTGGCTTTGTGTATCAGTTTCATCACTTGTTACCAGAGTTTGACGCATTGGAGAATGTTGCGATGCCGCTCCGTATCTCGGGTGAGACTGAGAGCATTGCAACTGAGCGAGCGCAGCTTTTACTTGAACGAGTGGGTTTATCCGAACGAATGCATCACCGTCCCGCGCAGTTGTCTGGTGGTGAACGACAGCGAGTGGCGATCGCTCGCGCATTCGCCAATAAGCCCAAACTTGTGGTTGCGGATGAGCCAACGGGTAATTTGGATGGGCAAACGGCAGAGTCAGTGTTTGAGTTGATTCTTGAAATGAATAAAGAATTTGGTACGGCATTTATTATTGTTACGCATGATATGGCGCTTGCTGAGCGGATAGGCTCGGTTTATCGACTCCATGATGGCTGTTTAACTGCTGTGGATACGATTTAATGCTTACATTTAAATTAGCTCAACGCTTTTCTGAACGCCGCAGTCGTTCAGGTTTATTCGCCTTTATTGCTTCATCATCGACGGTGGGCATTGTGCTCGGTTGTGCTGTGTTGATAGCGAGCCTGTCAATGATGAATGGCTTTGAGAACGTGTTAGAACAGAAGTTACTTAAAGCGGTTCCTCATGCTTCATTTACCAAAGTAGAAGGCACCTTTGATAACTGGGCACGTATCGTCAAAATCGCCAAACGTGATAGCCGAGTCGCTGAGGCTTATCCGGTGATCAAACAAACTGCGATGCTTCGTTCGGGTGATCAGTTCAAAGGAATCATGTTAGAGGGTATCGCACCTAATGGTCCTCATCCGAGTGCCACTGAGTTTTTTACTGAGGGTGCGCGAGCGCAACTCAATCAACTCAACACCATCGTGTTGGGTCAGGGTATTGCGCACACTTACGGTGTTGAGGTGGGTGATACATTAGAACTGTTGGTTGCCGATAAAAGTAGTCAACAGTTTCGTTCGCCGCAACGTCACCGTTTGAAAGTCGTCGGACTATTTGAGTTCGGTGGTGAACTCGATCATCAAATGGGCTATGTCAGTCTTGATACGGCTCGCGTTATTGGTGAAATTAAACACGGTGTCTCGACGGTAGAATTAAAAGTAACTGACGTTTTTCAAGCGTCTCAGGTGGCGAATTCAGTGGGTAATCAGTTACCCGAGTTGGTGTATGTCGATCACTGGATGCGTACGCAGGGACACCTCTACCGTGATATTGAGCTCGTTCGCACGGTGATTTACTTGGTTCTCGTACTCGTGATGGCGGTTGCATGCTTTAATATTGTTTCCACATTAGTCATGACAGTGACAAAGAAGCGACCGCAGATCGCAATGTTGAAAACAATGGGATTAGATAACCGTCGTATTGTTGCTACGTTCTTTTGGCAAGGCACGTTGAGTGGATTGAAAGGTGCATTTTGGGGGAGCCTATGGGGCGTTGCATTGGCTTCTGCGTTACCGCAAATCATTCTTCTACTGGAGCAAGCATTACACTTTCAGGTTTTATCCGACGACGTATACTTCGTCAGTGAAGTACCGTCTGTATGGCGTTGGATTGATGTCGTGCTGGTGTGTTGTGTCGCAATTACGATGAGTGCGATTGCCACACTTTATCCTGCGTGGCGAGCAACACAAATAGAACCTGCGCAAGCATTACATGAACATCATTAATTGCGCTGTTTACCACGATGTTGGCGCGCCTCCCAGGCGCGCACAACGGATACACGCCACATAACACGAATGGTAATGTAACTCACCAAACTTGTTAGCGTGCCCATTATAAAACAGCCGAGTAAAAATGCGGGACCGATGGTCTCGATACTATAGATAAGCCAGTCCCAACTTAATTCAAAATTAAAAGGATGCGCGGGTGCAGAAAGGACCACGCGACCAACTTCGTAGCAGAAATAAAACAGGGGTGGCATGGTAATGGGGTTAGATACCCAGACTAAGCCAACTGACAGCGGCAGGTTGACCCGAAACATAATGGCGCCTGCTGCGGCTAGAAGCATTTGAAACGGAACCGGGATAAATGCACAAAATAACCCCACCGCAAACGCACCCGAGGCAGAGCGGCGATTTAAGTGCCACAAGTTAGCATCATGCAATAATGAACCAAATACCCTCAGTGCGCGTGTTTGGCGAATTTTTTCATGATTCGGCATCCATTTTTTGATCATGCGTCTTGCCATTGCAATTCCCGTTTACATCTAATTGTGCGACTGAACTGGAAACACCGAATGGGATACAGCTCGTTAACTTTGCTCGCCGGAACAGTAATGGCGCTGTATTCTACTCACTTAATCGAAACGTGGCTAGTCGCATTCGTGATTGTAGTGGTGAGTTGCCTTGTACCGTTTTGTTCCCACTTTCGACGATTTCTTGTCCATTTTATTTTACTTCTTATAGGAATACTGTCAGGAACTTATTTTGTATCAAACCTGGCTGAGCAACAGAGCCAACTGCCGGACCGCGAGTGGGTGTTGGCTCACTTAAAAATAGAGCAAGTTGATTACCACGGTGATGAGAGAAGTCGCTTTGTTGCCGAATTGTCCCGAGTCTCGTTTGCGGGACGCGTCCTCGTCGAGGACTGTCAATGCCGGGTGCAATTATATTGGTATGGCGACACGAAGAGGTATCAATTAGCACCTGGGCAGCGTTATAGCGCCGAAATCAATTTAAAAAATCCAACCACATATTGGAATCAGGGAGGTGAACGACCGGCGCGCTACCTGTGGGCTAAGCAGCTCGCAAAGCAAGGTTACGTGCGCGCTATGAAACTAAATCAGGTAGCGCCATCCCTCCGTTGGCGTATCTACGATTCGTTTCAACACGCTGATCTTGAGTTTCGCGGCTTACTGCAAGCGTTAGCAATCGGTTATAGAGGTGACATCCCGCAGGCGCAACGCGTGGTTTGGCAACGTCATGGTTTGCAACATCTCATGGCGATTTCTGGGTTACATATCAGTTTGGTTGCGGGACTTGTTTTTTTATTGATTAGGCAGTGTCTATCGGTATTTCCTCACCGTGGATTCTTACTGCGTAACCGAGAGCGTTTAGTCTTGAACCCAGTCGCTGCAGTTATTGCGTTGTTGGGTGCACTTATATACACCGCATTAGCTGGCTTTGCTATTTCAGCACAACGCGCATGGCTTATGTTGTTGCTTTTTTGGGGGCAGCGATGGCTCGGTTTAACGACCCGCTCATGGAAAAGGCTTTGGTATGCCGCGATTATCTTGGTCGTAAGCGATCCGGGTAGTTGGCACGATATTGGTTTTTGGTTTTCAATTTTAGCTGTCACCGTCATTTTATTGTGCCAGTGGAGTTGGCGAAATAAGCCATCTGCATCGTGGGTAACACGTATCTGGCAGACCTTCTACCTGCAATTATTATTCTTAACCCTGATGGGGCCGATGTCGCTAGCGTTGTTTGACGGCGTGTCATTGATTGCACCGTTTTCCAATCTATTCGTTGTGCCTATTATTGCTATCTGGGTGCTTCCCTTAACGCTTCTGGGCGCAATAGCAGCGATGTGTTGGTCAGATAGTTTTGCAGCGAATCTCTGGTGGCTAGCCGAACAGCCGTTAATAGCGATTCAGCCATTACTAACAACGCTTGCTGATGTGCCGCTAGTATGGTTTTCGAGCACATTACCGACAGTCACTGGCACGATTTTTTGGTTATTCGCGCTGGCGCTGCTGTTGCCGTATTGGCTACCGCGGTATTTCTCGATAGGAAGTGCTGTGTTGGCGGCTATTGCAAGCGGTTATTATTTCTTAGAACGAGGGCAAAAAGCGGATGTTATGTTTCATGTGTTGGATGTCGGTCAAGCGCAGGCGCTGGTCATTGAACGGCAAAATAAGGCTTGGCTTATCGATTTGGGACGAAGGTTCTATCGTGGACGTGGTCACTTTGAGTCAGTGATTGAACCCTTTCTTAAGCAACGTGGCTTGACGGTAGAACGGGTTTCTATTACCCACAGTGATTCAGATCACAGTGGCGACTGGCGTTTAGCACAAACGCGGCTACCCAATGCGCAATGGTTTGGCACGATGACTCAGCAGCCGTGTCAAGTTGGGCAGCGCGGACGCTGGCGCGGTATTTCTTGGAAGGTACTGTGGCCAAACCGGGTCGATGTTAAAAATAGTAACGCGACGTCGTGTGTTTACCAATTTAGCTATGGTGCCATTGACTGGCTAATAACGGGCGACATCGGTTTTTCCGAAGAGCGTATGATGGTTGAAGAGCAATTAGTTGGGCCTGTTGAAATACTGGTGGCACCGCATCATGGCAGTGCTTTTTCGTTAGGGTCGTTGCTACTTGAGGCGACTCAGCCTGACGTGACTTTAGTCAGTGTCGGACGTTCCAACGCCTATGGAATGCCTGATATGTATACTCAACAAAGAGCGCTAGATTTCGGCAGTCAATGGGCGACGACGGCAGATTGGGGGCAGTTATCGATTGCTATCAAAGACCGTGTGTGGCGCTTGAAAACACCCGCGTTATTCGACAAAACGAATGCAAAGTCCTACAGTTCGACTAGCCAACCGTGATATAAAGCAGATAAAATAGCTGGGATTTTCAGAAACTAATGGCATTGCATGGATTCTAACAAGGAACAAACGAGCTCACTTAAGCGGCTCGCATCTTATATAAAGCCTTACAAATCTGCCTTTATCGTCGCTATCATCGGTATGTTGGGCTACGCAGGCGTCGATACTCTCTTTTTCTCACAAATTGAAACACTCATAGACGAAGGTTTGACTCAACAAGACTCAAGTGTCTTGCTGTGGGGGGCCGTATTCGTGCCGGTGTTTTTTATTGTGCGCGGGTTATTCAACTTCATTTCTACCTATTTCTTAAGCTGGGTGGGTTTTAAAGTGGTAACACGCATGCGTCAGCAACTGTTTGAGCACCTCATGAAGCTACCGGTGGCGTTTCATGACAACCATTCTACGGGTGACTTGATATCTAAAATCACTTACGACACCCAACAGGTGGCCGAAGCAAGCAGTCGTGCTTTACTGATCTTAATCCGTGATGGCGGATTTGTAGTCGGTTTGTTGTGTTTGATGTTTTATCAAAGCTGGCAGCTTAGCTTGGTTTTCTTGGTGATTGGGCCCGTCATTGCTAAATTTGTCGGAGTAGTATCGAAACGTTTTCGTGTTGTCAGTGGGCGTATTCAGACTGCGATGGGGAACGTCACGACCACTGCCGAACAAATGATCAACGGGCACAAAGTTGTGGTCATGCATGAAGGTCAAAAGCTCGAGTCAAAACGCTTTGGCGAAATCAACAACATCACTCGTAACCAAAACATGAAACTGGTGAGCACGCGCGCGATCAGCACATCGGTGATCCAGTTTATTGCGTCGTTGAGCTTGGCGATGGTCCTCGTTATCGCCAGTTTTCCCGAGATGTTGGAAAACTTATCGGCGGGTGCGTTTACCACGTTATTGACATCAATGATTATGTTGCTGCGACCATTGAAACAGTTGAGTAACGTGAATAGTGATTTTCAGCGCGGCTTAGCGGCCGCCTCAAGTGTATTCGAGATTCTCGACCAGCCCATTGAAGTTGACAAGGGCACACATATGGTGGAACGAGTTAAAGGTGATATTGAGTTTAATCATGTGACGTTTCGCTATAATGAACACGAAGACCCCGCTTTGGACGATATCAGCTTTGCGGTGGGAGAAGGTAAGACCCTCGCTTTAGTAGGGCGCTCGGGGAGCGGCAAATCAACGATTTCAAATCTATTAACTCGCTTTTATGACGTAACTAACGGCGAAGTGACGATTGATGGGCGGAACATACAAGATTACCGTTTAAAATGTTTACGTCGTCAGATTGCGTTAGTTTCGCAGCATGTCACACTCTTTAACGATACTATTGCCAATAATATTGCCTACGGAACATCAAAGAATGTTTCGCGAGAAGATATTATTAAGGCCGCAGAGCAAGCTTACGTCACCGAGTTTACCGACAATATGAGTCACGGCTTAGACACCATGGTGGGCGAAAACGGCGTCATGCTATCAGGTGGACAACGCCAACGTATCGCTATCGCGCGTGCGTTACTGCAGGATGCACCTATTTTGATACTCGATGAGGCGACGTCAGCGCTTGATACAGAGTCTGAGCGTCATATTCAAAAAGCATTGGGCGTGTTACGTACCAATCGAACTTCAATTGTAATAGCACATCGTTTATCCACGATTGAGAATGCCGATGAAATATTAGTTATGGATAACGGGCATATTGTCGAGCGTGGGGATCATCAGTCGTTATTAGCGAACGAGGGACCTTATTACCAGCTACATAATCTGCAATTTAGTGGAGTTAATTAGATGTGGCTCGAGCGACAATGGTATCGCAAACGCTTACACCCGTTATTGTATCTTCTTACGCCACTGTCGCTGCTGTTTTGGCTGCTGACCAATTTGCGACGTTCGTTTTATCGTATGGGAGTGATACGGTCATTTAAGGCGCCTGTACCCGTGCTTGTGGTCGGCAACATTAGTGTGGGCGGTACCGGCAAAACACCAACGGTCGTGGCTTTAGTTGATATGCTTAAATCTGAGGGCTACACACCGGGCATCGTGAGTCGAGGTTACGGTGCTAAAGCTCAAAGTCCGCATCATGTCGCGGTCGACGATACTGCTGAGTTGGCGGGGGATGAACCGCTGATGTTACGTCAGATTACCGGTGTACCTGTGGTTATTAGCCCCAACCGCGCCGACGCGACTAAACACCTTTTAGCCGAACATCCGAACATTGATTTCGTTATTAGCGATGATGGTATGCAACACTATGCGCTAGGTCGTGACTTAGAAGTAATTTTGGTCGATGCTGAGCGAGGTCTAGGTAATGGTTGGCTGTTACCAACAGGTCCATTGAGAGAAGGACCTTGGCGTTTGCGTGGAGCGCGTTGGGTATTGTCACTCTATGCTCAACACCCGTTTGCTCACTATGTTGGCGAGGTGAAAGCACAGGCTTGGCGACGTGTCATTGATGACGAAGTGGTTGAGCTGCCAGAACATGGAGCACTTTACGCGTTGGCCGGCATTGGTAATCCAGAGCGATTTTTTACTAGTTTACGTCATCAAGGCATCGAGCTTGCCAGTACGCAAGCGTTTCCTGATCATTACCGGTTTACAGCCGACGATTTGCAGGCGTTCAAAGATAAAACGCTACTGATGACTCAGAAAGATGCCGCGAAGTGTCGTGGCATGGCGACAGATAATTGGTACTATCAACCGATATCTGCACAATTTCCTGATAAATTTAAGGCTGATTTGCTTGAGGCAATTCGGCATATTCATAAATGAGGTTTAACCGTGAGTTTTGATAAAGGTTTACTGAACATAATTGCCTGCCCTAGCTGTAAAGGCAAGTTAGTGTGGCATGAGGCCAAGCAGTGGCTCGTTTGTCGAGGCGAACAATTAGCATTTGAGCTGGAAGAGGGCATCCCTGTGCTTATGAGCGAAAAGGCTAAAACGTTGAGTTCGGATGAGATGGAGCAGGTACCTTTATGAGTTTTACTGTAATTATTCCTGCGCGTTATCCATCGAGCCGTTTACCAGGTAAACCTCTAGCCGATATTGGCGGCAAGCCGATGATTCAACATGTTTATGAGCGCGCTTTGCAAAGTGGTGCGGCTGAAGTGATTATTGCTACAGATGACCAGCGTATTGCTGACGAAGTGGAACGTTTTGGTGGACGCAGTATGCTGACCTCGAGCGAGCATCAATCGGGTACAGAACGGCTGGCTGAGGTCGTAGAGCAGTTGGCTTTGTCCGAAGATCAAGTCGTGGTTAATGTCCAAGGTGATGAGCCTTTTATTCCGCCTGAAATTATCCGGCAAGTGGCTGATAACTTGGCGAATCAACGTGTTGCACCGATGGCGACATTAGCAGTGCCGATGGCGACCTCCGATGAAGTGTTCAACCCGAATGCAGTAAAGGTGGTATGTGACTCGGCAGGATACGCGCTTTATTTCAGTCGAGCGCCTATTCCTTATAACCGTGAACAATTTAAGTCATTGAACGATCAGCAGCCTGAACAGGTCGATGGTTACATGCGACATATCGGCATTTATGCCTATCGTGCGGACTTTATTAAACGCTATGTAGCTTGGAATGAGAGTCCGCTTGAGCGGATTGAATCGTTAGAGCAATTACGCGTCCTGTGGCATGGCGAGAAAATTCATGTTGCTGAGGCCATTATGCCCCCAGCCGCAGGGATTGATACGCCAGAGGACTTAGAACAAGCCCGCCAGCGTATAAAATAAAGCGCGTGGCAGCGATGGTTAGTCCATCGCTGCCATCTGCGCATACTCATCTTCGAAAAAGAACTTGTCCTCACCAAAGGCCGGTTTCAATTGATGTAACCAAGTTGCGTTTGGGTCATATTTAGCAAAGAATGGACGCTGTACCCAGTCTGGATTACGGCCTTGAATGAAGCGTAATGCGAAGACTTTTTCGCCTGCCACTTCAGTCACACCTTGTACCTCAACTTTACCAGGACCTGCACTCATCGATGGACCTCGAACTGTGCGCGCAATACCCGATACTTGTTGATAAGCCTGTTGGAATACTTCCCATGTACGCTCAAGCGGCACTTCAAAGTAACGTTTAGCGCCTGTGTCACGTTCGACAAACATATAATAGGGGATCATGCCGAGCTGAACTTCGCGCTCCCACATATCCGCCCATACTTTAGGGTCGTCATTAATGTGGCGTAATAAAGGCGCCTGACAGCGTATTTGTGCGCCTGTGGCACGTAAACGACGAATTGCTTCTTCGCAGACTTCGGTGCGTAATTCGTTGTGATGGTTCAAATGCGCCATAATGGAGACATGTTTCCCCCCACGCACAAGCTTCTCAAGCAAACGCATTAATTCATCAGCGTCGGGGTCCGTAATGAAGCGATAAGGCCAAAATGTTAGCGCTTTGGTGCCAATACGAATCGTTTTAATATGGTCGAACTCAGGCTGCAGTAG
>NZ_CAXGLS010000040.1:0-22311 GCF_964010655.1 uncultured Idiomarina sp. | reverse complement strand
CCACATCGTCAGTAAACTCACGACCATTGACTGATAGTGGCTGTGCGCGCTCATCTTGATTAAATGCATCGCGCACATAGGCTGCCGTCGACACGGTTTGTGCTTCAACCGTAATCATGACATCACCGGTATCACTGAACTCACCGTCAGAGACGCTGTAACTGAACATCGCGGTGCCGGTATACTCCATTGGCGGCGTGTAGTTAAAAGAACCATCTGGGCTGACCGAAAGCTCACCGACGTCGACTTCTGAAGCCAACGAATAGGTCAATTCGTCGCCGTTGCCGTCGAAGCCTTTCAATTGCTCCATTAGCGTGGTATCCGCCTCGACCCTGTAATTAGCGTCACGCGCAGCGGGCGGCAAGTTGTCATCGCTGTCACCACCGCAACTGGCAAGAAGCACCGTAGCGGCTGCGAGCGAGAGTGTATGTAGTTTCTTCATCATGTATCCCTCCTCAGCTTACTGGTTTGGTGAACCTGCAATGGGGGTTTTTAAATAAGGGAATTGCGTATCCACGTAGCTCGCGTCGATTGGCGCGCCATCGGTAAACGGTACGTTACCCACGGGTGCCTGATCGGGCGTACAGAATCCGAGGTTGGTGGGCTCGCCGTTGACTGGGATGTCGTGGCAAAGCGCTCCCATGACGACACGCAAAGCAATATCAACCACGTCATCTCCTGGGCGACGTCCATTTGGGAAGCCTGCTAAATCATCCCCGGCTACGCCAAAGGCGGACTGTTGGTCGGCCGGTGTCGCTGGAATAGCAGTATTCAAACGCAACATCTCGGAAGCGGTAACGGTCGCTTGTTGGTTGACCCCTTCAAAACCGGTCAAGAACGCGGCAACGAGATCGGTACGCGGATAATTACTCGGTGCGAGTGAATCGATGTTGGTTCCTAAAGTGGCGTTCACCGGCTCGTTGAACAATACATCTAAAATGACCGGTAACGTCGGGTGTGTCACATAGTCGGCAAATTGACCATCGTCGCTGGGGTGTGCTGAGTTAAAGGTGTCTTTATCGTCGATACCAATAACGAGTTCATTCACCAGTGGCGCACCTAAACGTGAGACCTGCACTAACGCACCGCCGTTCACTTCGGGCTTTTCGAAGTTCGCATTTGGGTTTTGCAGACGCGCTTGGGGCACATGGGCAGTGGTCCATGCTCCTACGACACCATTACCGTTGCCAGTGACACAACTTTTCGGTAACTCAAGTGCGATAGTATTCACATTTTTGTCTGCTAAATCGTCATTAGCATCACTTTGTTCGATACCGCCCGGAAAGGCGCCCGCTTCGATAGGCACATAGTTGACCAAATCAAAGGTCTCACCCAGATTAACTACGAACGGGTCTTTGCGTTGACCGACAAATAAACGGCCGGGCGCAGAACAGTTGGGGATATTGATCTCGTAAACATATTGGTTGGCATAATCAGAGTAGCCAGAGGCACTGCCAAAGGTTTTCTCACCCACAAATGCAATGGGCTTGGTGAACGATTCAGCGCCGCCCGTCGAGGTTACCGGCGACGACATCCCCGACATTTGGCCACCGCTAACGACATTAACGCTGTACTGTTCGTTAAAGTTAAGTGCGCTTTGGTCCATTGCCGAAACTTGTCCGATAAACTTCAGCGGTACGCTGACATTTTTATCGCCCACTGGCAGCTTAACGCCCCCATTAGGCAGGGTGTGGTCGAAGCGAAACTCAAAGGTTAAATCCTCTTGAGCGTCACCGTCGCTGTCAAAATGGATCGCGTAGACGGCGGCTGGATCCATGGCAAAGTAGTTTGGACCGCCATAAGCATCCTGTAAGGGTACATAGTTGGCTATGGCAGTGATGTAATCTTCGCGCCCTGGTTCATAACTGTTAAACAGATAAAAGTCAGTGGAATCAAGCGCAGGAAAGCGCGAAATATTCGGTGCCTCGCGGTGGCTCGACGCATTCGCATCTAGGCTGGTTACCACACCTACGGCCGATACGGTTAGAGCGACAGCGCCGGCAAGCGCTGAGTGTTTAAATGCTGTGTTTTTCATAACAACCCTCTCTGGTTTTTATAGGTATTCATCACCTATCCGAACCAGAGAGGGCTTTGGATGCAAAAAATCTAAATTTTTTTTACAAAGTTATAATATCTGTTGTGTAGAGGACCGGCCCCGTAGGCGCTCCGGTCGTGGAACCGCCTGTTGGCTCTAGGCTGACTGCAAGCGCTCCGACGCGAGCTAACTGAAATTCAGCCGGTGGATTCAATGCCGTTGGCTGTGTTGATTCGGGTAACAAACCGAGTGACACCGGCGCGCTCCCATCCTTCGGCAACATCCAAAGCTCGTAGTCTTTATCAGTACGTGCTTCAACGTTCGCCTGAGCGGTGGCTTGAATTTTGTCGGGCTTCACATTGAGTACCCACAACGTACGTTGCTGTTCGCTTTGAATCAGCGCGATACGTTCACTCGGAGGCGCCTCGGGTGTTTGGGTTTGTAGTTGCACAACCACGATCATCAGTACCGCGGCGGTGGCTGCCGCCAAACCACCAAATAGACGCCAAAAAGGAGCGCTATTTTGGGATGGCTTAAATAATGTTTGCTGTATCTTTTGCCAAACTTGAGGTCGGGGCTTCATCGGGCTCAGTTGCTCGGTAAGTCCATTAAGATGCTGTTCCCAAAGCGTCACTTGCTGAGCAATGCGCGAGTGCTGGCTAATGAGGTAACGAAAGCGAACGCGTGCCTGGCCTCGCATGAGACCGATAACATAGCGGTGAGCGAGGGTATCGATCAGTGTATCATTTTGGTAATTCATGATTGCAAACACCTCTTCAAGCTATCTAAGCCACGACGTATCCAACTTTTGATTGAGCCTAAGGCTTCACCGAGATAATCGCTGACTTCGCGGTGGCTCAAACCGTATAAAAACGCAAGGTGAATAGACTGTCGCTGTGTACCGTCTAGATCCGACATGCAATTTTCCAGCTTATCGGCATCGGGCGCTGCTGTTGGGAGGCTGTCGCTGGCGCGTTGATCGAGTAATTGCTCGATATCTTTGCTGGTAAATGGTTGGCGATTTGCGTTTCGCAGCATATCGATTGCGCGGTAGCGCACCATACTGGTTATCCAGCACATAACCGACCCCGCATCACTGCGGTAATCCGAGGCGGCATGCCAAATTTTTAAATAAGTATCTTGAAGTGCTTCTTCTGCGAGCGCACGTTCCCTAAGAATTGCGTAGCTCACGCTCATTAGCTTTGGGGACGTAGCTTGATAAAATCGCTCAAACGCAGAGCTGTCGCCCAGCGCGATGCGATGCAACGCGTGTGAAAGTTCGTATTCAGTCATATATGCCCAATTGTATTTAACATTCAAATAACAACATAGCAAAGAATCAACCCAAAAGCCCGCGGTAGGTCGCGCCTTTGGCGCGACATGCAGATCCCCCCCGTGCGCCGATGGTGGATATGAACACCATCGTAGGTCGCGCCTTTGGCGCGACATCAGATTTGCCCCGTGCGCCGATGGTGGATACCGCCACCATCGTAGGTCGCGCCTTTGGCGCGACACACGGATCGCCCCGTGCGCAAAATGCGCACGCTACGCCGGTGTGGTGGACATTACCGGCATCGTCCCGTGCGCCGATGGTGGATATCACCGCCACCGTAGGTCGCGCATTATGCGCGACATCAGATTTGCCCCGTGCGCAAAATGCGCACGCTACGTCGTGTTTTTTATTTCATGGTACACTTCTTCGCGGTGAACGGGCACTTCTTTCGGTGCTTCGATGCCCAATGTGACCTGCCTTTCTGTCGCGTTAACCACAATAATTTTGATTTCGTCATTGATAATCAGTGATTCACCAATTTTTCGGCTTAATATCAGCATAGCCACCTAAAAGTTGAATGTTTGTTTTATCACTATATGCAAGATCACGTTATAAGTTTACGACTATATGAGTAAAAAGCGGTTAATGTGTCAACTGACGTCAAACAACGCCTAACAGTAAACTACGAGGTATGTTTCATCAAAGTCACACGACTAAATGTTGACTTAACCCGACAAAAACAGGTGCGAAAGATTCGTTTTCGGTTTATAAAATAAAAATCAGGCACTGATGCCGTGTTTGTAGTGAGATTTTTGAATTGAAGCCATACCAATTTACTCGCAGCGGGTTACGCACGCTTAAATCCTTTATCGATAAAGGTACTGGCAGCGGCTGAACTAGAACAAGCACCGGTTAAGTCGGATCGATCTCAAGGTCGTTTGCTGGTGGTCGAAGATGAGGACTTGCTACTTGAAACAACGGCTAAAACATTAATGCGTTTCGGCCATGAAGTCGCGACTGCTCGGGATGGTCAAGAAGCACTGGCTATCCTCGCAGAGGACGATCAGTTCGATGTAGTGTTTTCCGACGTGGTGATGCCCGGTGGGGTCTCTGGTTTTGATTTGAAGCGCCATTGTGATACCCACTATCCGCACCTAACAGTGTTGTTAACCAGTGGCTATAACGACTTTTCCAACCATGAAGCGGTCGATGTTCTGACCAAGCCTTACACCCATGATCAGCTCATTCAGCTGATTAATAGGCATTTACTAAGTTAATAGACCCGTGAGTGGTTGGGGTTTCAGTGCAAGCAGCATGGTCTGAATATGGGCGATACTGCTCGCATTAAAGGTCTCAGCCTCAACCTGTAGCAGTCCCGCTGAAGCACTGTTGAATGCAAAAACGCGCTGACAAATGTCGGCAATGTCTACATGTGACGCCCGATGTTGGAGTGTGAGTAAAACCGCTTTGTCCGATAAGCGCGTGAGCGTATCCCAAGGACGAATACGTTGACTTAACGCTTCCATGGAGCTGATTTCAGCGCCTGGGTGCGCAAACGTAACGCGAATCAGCGTCACGTTAAGATTCAGATCACGAGCGATATCGGTGATGCGATTAAGTCGTTTGAATGAAAATGCCAAGCTGGTTTGTTCACTTTCTCGCGGAATTAATGAGTGGGCTATGTCAAATTCTACAAGCCGAGCTAGCTGTGACAGGGTGCGGTACTCCCGCTGACTCAGTTGATGCGGTTGCGAATTCATCACGCAAACGGACCCAATAAATAGATTGTTAGCACTCCAAAATGGAAAGCCAGCGTAAAAGCGCACCCGCTCACGCATGGATGATAGCATTCCTTTAGTCACCTCGGGGAGTTGCCTTAAGTCTTCAAATACAGTGATATCGTTATTGTTCATCACATGTAGACAAAGACTATTTTCAACCGCAACGCACTCAACATTAAGGCCAATAGGGGCTTTTAAATAGACCGTGCGTTTCTCGAGTAACGACACGAGCACGATTTCAAACCCCAGAAATTCATGAATAAACTCGGTGACATAACCAAATCGCACTGAGTCATTGGCTGCGAGTGTATCAAACACACGGGTTCGCCGCGCTGTTTCATTGCTGAGTTTGCGCAGGTACCAATGCTCGGCTTGGGCGGCTGACATGGGTTTAGCGTGATAGAATCCCTGTACCTGTTGGCATCCGAGTGATTTCAGCTTATCAATGGTTTCATAGTCTTCTGCCCCTTCCGCGACGACTTGTAAATTGAGCGATTGTGCGAGCTCAATCGTTGTGCGCGTAATCTGGTGAGATTCATGGGACTGCGTTAGGGTATTGATAATGCCGACAGATTAATCGCCATGGTGATCGCCGAGTTACCACTGACTGACTGTAATCGAGCTAACCAAGCGAGTGATTCGCGTATCGTAAAATAGGTCAGGGTATCGATGACACCCGTTGCTTCAGCTTTGGGTATAAACAGGTCCGGTGGTATTAATCCGTAATCGGGTCGCTCCCAACGCAATAGGCACTCAAAACCGACCACTTCATCGGTGATGAGATTCAACTTGGGTTGATATACACAGTAAAATTGATGTCGTGAGAGTGCGAACTTGATGTCGACGGCATCAAATTGAGCTGCGCGGTTGCCTGATGGGGGCGTCCGGTCGGTTTGACGACGCTTAAGCTCAAGCATCGCCAATAAGGCGTCTTTAAAAAACGGTTTAGTGAGCGTGCCTAAGACCCATAGTCCTTGTTCTTGTGCCGCGATGGCTGCCGACTTTAGTAGGCTGGACTCACCGCCGCTCATAATGATAATCGGCAGCTTACACTTCATCCGAGCTAACATCATGATGACTTGTTCACCGTTCATTTCGGGCATCACAAGATCGATGATGAGGTGAGAAAAACGACCGCTTGCCACCCAACCAAAAAACTCGCTCGGCTGAGTAGTGAATTCAGATTCATAGTGGCATTCGCCCAGCATACGCACGACGGTTTCGCCAATAAAGACTTGGTCATCAAGAATCAATACGCGGTCCGTTAGTGCGTGAGACATAGCCACATAAACTCCCTATTAAGATAATCTGATAATAGAGCGGGCTTTGCCTTTACGGTATTCGTGGAAATACCGATTTTTAGTCGTGCGTTTCGGCTAGAGCGAAGTACTGGGCCAAGGTCGCCACTGAGTTAATGTCGAGTTTAGTAAAAATATTCGACTTATGGGCCTCTGCGGTACGCGGACTGATAAAAAGCGTGTCAGCGACTTTTTGTGCTGAGAACCCTTGGGCGGCGAGCTTCGCCACATCGCGTTCGCGTTTGGAGAGCTTACTTATCTGTTCTGTTGCCTCTTTGACACGTTGACGCTGTACTTGGGTCGCCGAAAAAGCATCAATGGCTTGTTGTACCGTCTTGATGAGGGTGGTTATAGATACCGGTTTTTGTAATAACGTATACGCGCCCTGGGTCAGTGCCTGTACGGTATGGGGAACATCTGCCGTGCCCGAATATACAATAATCGGCAAGCTCATACCGAGTTTGGCTAAACGGCTTTGTACTTCCAGCCCATGCATATCGGGTAGGCTTAAATCCAATACTAATGCCGAATGCTCTGCCAACGTGTGCTGCTCCAAGTGCGTAAGGTATTCGTTTGCCGTCGAAAAACATGCAACGGCATAATCTTGCTGTTCAAAAGCCAACATCAATGACTCTTGAATGAGCTCATCATCGTCCACGATGTACACGGTCTGCTGCATGATTAATTGCAGGTGTTCGACATATTTTTAGCAAGTATACAACATCGATGCAACATCCCCTAAAGATTTTAAAAAATAGGTATTTTCATGAGTAGGACAAGTGCACTGTGCTCAGTACTATTGCCTAGCATACGAAATGGGGCAAATCCTATGATGATTAGACGCATTCTATTTTTAGTGGTTTTAAGTGGTGGTATCGCTGCGGTGATTATTACTGCGCCGTTAACTTCGGCATTGGTTCTCATGCTGGCAGGGGTCGCGTTGGTGTCACTCTTTTGGCTGATGGAACAGGACAGTATCAACCGCTTGCAGCACGTTGAGCGAATAAAGCAACTGCAAGAAGAGAACCAGGCTTTAAGGGCGGTTCAAATCAGTGACGATGCACTTAAAGGTTATGAGACTGGATTGTCAGAAGCGTTGGGCTACATGCTGAGTACGCTCGAGGCCTGTCAGACGGATATTGACACTTCAGGTAACTCGTTAAGCGCAAACTTTGCACAAATACATCAGCTTTTATCTGATGTTTCTGACTCTATTGATGAATCGTCGGTCAACGATAGGCATCAAACCATTACGCAAGTATTGCGCGGATTATCCAGTGCGTTTAGCGATCTTTGGCACAAGCTTGAACAGGCTTCACAGCACGAACATCAGGTCATTGACGCACTCGCGGGGATCGATAGTCGGCTTGCCTCTTTATCGAGCTCATCCTCCGAAGTGACCAAAATTGCTGAGCAAATTAATCTCTTGGCGCTTAATGCAGCCATTGAAGCGGCACGCGCGGGCGATGCCGGACGTGGCTTCTCGGTTGTCGCTGATGAAGTGCGCGTTTTGGCGAACCGCTCGGCACAAGTGGGTGAGAGTATCGACCACTCGGTATCTGAGTTTTCGAGCACGATATATAGCCTGAGCTCGATGGTGCGTGCTGAATTTGCCGCCGCGCGAGACAGTCGCGAACTGCTGAAAGCCAAATTGGAAGGGTTGTTGACGGATGTAAAAAGCGGCCTTACCAGCATGGATAATGACACACAGGTGTTATTGGATTGCCAGAGTCAAATCGATAGTACTATCGCCGATGTCACATACCACTTGCAGTTTCAGGATCGCGTGAGCCAGATCCTCGCTCATTTTAACCAGCTTTCAAGGGCTACGAGCGACAGACAGTATCAACAGCTCAATGACCCGTCTGGTTAATGGGTCGGCCGAGCAAGCGCGAAAGTCGGCGCGCCTAGAGCGGGATATGCAAGAGCTTGCGAGTCTTGCCAAAAGCTTTATTTTGGAACGCAACGCAACGCAACGGCGATGCAGCAGCTCAAAAATGATATTTTGACCAAAGCCGCAAGTATGGAGCAGCGAGCTGCAAGTATAAAACCATTGCTGTCTGCAGAAGAGCTCAATGAGTTCACGGTGATTGAGCAAAGTCTCACTCGTTACCGCGCGATAGTTGATCAAGTCATGTCACTTTCTCTGCTTAACTCGAACGTGCGTGCGCGTGCAATTTCTAATGAACAAATCAGTCCTTTAGTCGATGAGTTACAAGGTGGTATTAGCCAACTCAACCTTACACTTGAGCAACAACGGGTGCTGTTAGTGACGTTGGGTGATATTCAGGCGCTTCAGAAAGAGGTGATCTTGGCACAACAACAATCGACCATGGTTCGTCTACAAAGCCGTATTGATGATAACTTGCAACAAATCATGATGTTGCTTCGTTCGCTCCCAGAGAGTGCGGCGGTCAAGCAATACACGGATAAACTGAATGGCCTGGAAGGTCACTTACAACAGTTAGCCACAACTAGCCAAGAAAACGGCAATAACCGTGCCTTTGATTTATTGACAGGCGAGGGCGCGCAGATACTTGCTGAGGCACAGACTCAATTAGCACAGTTAGTAACCAGTAGTAACGATAAGATGACGCGTGCGGTAGCACAGACGGATGCTGATTATCAGCAAACCCGGGCGGTATTACTCACGTCGGTCATTATTGCCATTATTCTGGGTGTGATCGCGGCTGCAATTGTGGTTCTGCGCGTTAACGAGGTCAGCCGAATCGCACAAATTATTGGCAACGGTAACCTTAATCAGAACTTTTCTAATGCAGCGAGTGACTCCGACATATATGGCGTGCTTCGTAATATGAATCATCGCTTGCGCGGTATTGTTGGCGAAGTGAAAGAGTCGGCGGGTAACGTGTCGTCGGGTTCGATTCAGTTATCAAGTACTAGCCAGCAGGTGGCGCAAGGGGCAACCGAACAAGCGGCTTCACTGGAGGAGATATCGTCTTCGATGGAGCAAATGACCGCAAATATTGGTCATAGCGCCGACAATGCTAAACAAACTGAGCAAATCGCGCGCCAAACAAATCTCTTGGCATTAAACGCGGCGATTGAAGCTGCACGTGCTGGCGAACACGGCAAAGGTTTTACGGTTGTGGCGGCCGAGGTGCGTAAGTTGGCCGAGCGGAGCCAGGTTGCGGCCGGCGAGATCGTGGAAGAATCACGCAATAGCTTGGAAGTGTCCGAACGTGCCGGTGAGATGTTAACTGCGTTAGTCCCTAATATCACTAAAACCTCGGACCTGATTCAAGACATTAGCGCGTCGGCACTCGAGCAAGATAAGGGCGCTAGCGAAATCAATAAAGCCCTGCAGCAGTTGGATGAAGTGGTACAACAGTCGGCGGCTGCGGCAGAAGAACTGGCGGCCACGGCAGAAGAGCTGTCTGCGCAAGCTGAGCAAATGAACTCAGCGATGGAGTTCTTTGTTGTTGACGAACAAGCTCGTGGTCAACACGCGGTCGCAAAAAAGCAACCGAGCGCGAGTAAAAAGGCAAATTCGACGGGGAGTAAAAAGTCTGCTGCTGAGCCGCGTGCGAAGCAAGAGCCTGGGTTTGCCATTGACTTAAGCGACGACACCGAGTTTGTGCGTTATTAATGGGAGGCAATATGTCTGCAGTGAAACAGATTCTCTCATTTATCCTGCATGAAGAGCATTTTGGTTTGACGATAAGTCATATTCAGGAAGTACTGGAGTACCGTCGTGTTACGGCGGTACCACGTACACCGGCGTTTTTATTGGGCGTTACCAATTTGCGTGGACAAGTGGTGCCGGTGGTTGATCTGCGCGCTTTGTTTGGTCTGGAGCAACAGCCGCTGACCATTGATAGTTGTATCATTATTGTGGATATCGCGTTGGGAGACGAGCAGGTGGCTGTTGGTCTACTCGCGGATCGGGTGTGTGAAGTCATGGAAATTGATGAGGCGTGTTTGAACAAGCCGCCGCGTTTAGGCAATCAGATTAATACGGATTATATCGAGGCGATCGCGCGCCAAGAGGATGACTTTATTATTCTTCTTGATTTAGCGCGCGTATTTTCCGGTGATGAGATTAGTGCGGTCACGCAAGCCGTGCAGTTGATGGGAGCGGGCGTGGATGAGTCTAGCGAAGTCGACAGCTGATACGTTGACACCGACCGCGCATCAAAAGCTGGCGCGTTTTATCGATACACAGGTGGGTATTCAATTACCGGCCCACAAAAAGAGCTTGATCGAAGCGCGTCTTAGAAAACTTCAAGCACGCAGTGAGGCGCGCAGTCTGAGTGATTATATCGACTATGTGACTGAACGTGGCACACAGGATGACGTGCTGAGTATGATTGATGCATTGACCACCAATAAAACGGGCTTTTTTCGTGAACCCGCGCACTTCAAAGTGCTGACGGATCAGCTTCCGCGACTGGTGCAAAAGGGACGACCCTTGCGTATTTGGAGTGCCGGCTGCTCCTCTGGTGAAGAGCCGTACACCATTGCAATGGTGATGGAGGAGTTTGCTCGCCAGCATGGTGATGTGGACTATCAAATTACCGCAACGGATATCTCGAAAGAGTGTTTGTTTAAAGCCCAGCGGGGGATTTATCCAAGTGCTCGAATAGAGCCCGTATCGGAGACATTACGCAAGCGTTACTTACTTCGCAGTAAAGATTCGAGCAAGCAACTTATTAAGGTGTCGGACGCGCTGCGACGTCGAGTTAGCTTTAGTGACTTTAACTTTATTACGGGTGATTTTAGTCAATTTAAACTCTTTGACGTGATTTTTTGTCGCAACGTGATGATTTACTTTGACGCGGCACAGCGCGCTCGGTTGCTCAACCTATTTCGTCAACAACTGGTCATGGGAGGCGTGTTCTTTCTTGGTTTATCGGAGGGGATATCCGCTGAGCGCAACCAATTTGAGCAGTTAAGCCCCAGTGCTTATAAGCGAGTTATTTAATGGCTGGATCAATTAAAGTACTTATCGTTGATGACTCGGCGCTGGTACGACGGACACTTAGCGAAATTTTAGCCGAACATACGGATATCGACATTGTCGGGACGGCAACCGAACCTTTTGCTGCGGTTGATATTATTCGTCATTGTGTACCGGATGTGATCATTTTAGATGTTGAAATGCCGCGCATGGACGGTTTGACGTTTTTACGAAAAATCATGGCGCAACGGCCTATCCCGGTGGTGATCTGTTCGACGCTTGTAGGTGACAACAATGAGACACACATGCGAGCGCTTGAGTATGGTGCTGTCGAAATTATTCAGAAGCCAACGCTCAATACACAACAGTTTTTGCGTGATGCTAAGGTTCGTTTTATTGATGCGGTACGCGCCGCTGCCAAGGCGGATTTGAGAAAGCTCAAGCGACAAGCCGCCGCACCAGCGGTCAAAGCCACCTTTAAACCACGCAGTGCTGCGATGGCAAAAACGACGGAAAAAGTAATTGTGGTTGGGGCTTCAACCGGAGGTACTGAGGCGATTAAACGTTTCTTGGAGGCGATGCCGCTCGACTGCCCAGCGATCGTGATCGTGCAACACATGCCCGAAAACTTCACTCGTAGTTTTGCGCAGCGGATGAACCAGTTGTGTGGCATTGCGGTTAAAGAGGCGGCACATGGGGATTCGCTATTGCGAGGTCATGCGCTGATTGCACCGGGTAACTTTCATATGACCGTGGCTCGAAGCGGTGCCCGCTATCATGTGGATGTAAAACAGGGACCGCTAGTATCGCGTCATCGGCCATCGGTTGATGTGCTGTTTCGTTCGGCCGCGCAGTACTTGGGAGCGAATGGGGTTGGTGTGATTTTAACCGGGATGGGCAATGATGGGGCTGCGGGACTGTTGGCGATGCGCCAAGCGGGTGCGATGACCTTTGGTCAGGATGAAGCCAGCAGCGTGGTGTATGGCATGCCTAAAGCAGCTAATGACTTAGGTGCTGTCGCCAAAGAGTTACCGCTGGCACAGTTGCCGCAAGCGGTTTTGAATGTCTGCTAGTCAAGGAGTGAAGACCATGAACATTAAGCAAGAAGTGATACATAGTGGCGAGCTGGTTTTTGGTCGAGGCCCTCGTAAGATTGCTACTTTACTGGGTTCCTGTGTGGCTACCGTGTTATGGCATCCGCAATCGGGGTACGGAGGCATGTGCCATTTTGTGTTGCCAACACAACCGACTAATGAGCCAGACAATGCGCCGGCACGCTATTGCGATAAAGCAATGGCATTATTTGCTCAGTTGGCAGAGGAACGGAATTTAAAACTTAGTCAGTTCGACGGGCGCATTTTTGGCGGTGGTCAACTGACCGCCGGTGAGCGCATGCGCAGCGTTTTAGGCGAAGAACAGCTACGCCCAGTGGGGCAAAAAAATGCTACGGCAGCCTTTCAGGCATTACTTGCGTATGGGGTCAACATTAAGGAAGCGGATGTAGGCGAGTTCGGTTATCGAAAAGTGCGTTTGAACTTACTGAATGGTGAGTGTGAAGTGCAGTTCGAGGCCTGTTGAGGCCTCGAACTGAATAACGTTAACGAACGATCACATTGCGTCGTGCTAAAAAGTCGAGTAACCAACCATGCCCCTCGACTGACTTCGAGATACGAATGACGGTGCCGTCGGCGAACTTCAAAATATAACGACCGGTTAATGATGAAAAACGCGCACTTTTAAGCTCACTCCATTGACCACTTTGCGGCTTACGCCAGGGGGTGGAGTAGCTTATTGTTCGCTCATCAAATGAACCTTTGACTAATATCGACTCAGCGATTAAATAACCGAGCAAGAGAACGGCCAATACTAAAAGACCAATACCGATACCACTGTCGGTGACAAAGGCTTCAGTCACCGAGCTCATGTTCACGATCGCCAAAATGACCACGAGGATGAGTAAACCAAGAATAACGTTCGAAACGAGGCCTGAACGGAGCTCTCCATACTTAACGCTATAACGTCGTTGGTGCGCAATAGCATGGAGTAGTGGCGTGCAGGCTATTAGGAGCAACGCAGTAATTATTAGTATCATTGTAACATACCCAGTGTGCAAGCAACGAGAAAACGATCCAGTAGAGAAAGCTCTACTAGTCAAAGGGTGAACTAATATACATAGCACACTTTACTATAGCAAACATTAAAAAAAAGACTCGCTATATAAAGTGCTATAAAACACAAGTGGACGTCAAAGGTCGTCAAGTTCTTGAGTTTAGGTTCTGTAAACGCCTGCTCGTTGACTTGTCGCGTTATGGCAATGATGGTATTTTGTCACGCCTTAAAATTGCTGTCGGTGGCTAGAATGAATCAAGATGCACGGGAATTCGCCTTTGAATCGTAAACTGATCCTACTTGTAGCGATTGTGACGTTATTAGGTGTTTGGTTAGTTGATGACCCTCACCCGTCATTCCAATCCGCATCTATTCCCCAACCGATCACGCCTTTTTCTGCCGAGCTTGACGCCGATTATGGGCAAGTTCCCACCAATACGATCCGTGGCTCACGTTCGGGGACGCTAGTGACATTAGCCCCGGGTCAGAACCTCACGACCTTGCTGGGTAAACAGGGTATTTCGCAACGACAGGTTGCGTTATTGGCGATGGCGGCTGAATCTGTGATTGACTTAGGACGGCTGCAAGTCGGTGTCAATATTGCGGTCGCACAGCCCGCTCCGGGTCAACATCGTATTCGTTTGGCGCGTGAGTATGGCGAGCTGGTGCAAGCCACTTATATTGATGGTCAGTGGCATGTCGAGCTATTGCATGTGCCAACCGAGCAATTGGCCGAAGAGCATGACTTGGTGATCCACAATAGCCTATATCAAGATGCCGAACAAAATGGAATACCTAATGGTGTGATCAACAGCTCAGTGATGGCGCTTTCGCATTTCGTTGATTTTCAGCGCCAGGTGCAGCCCGGCGATTTGATGGAAGTGCGCTTTGAACGCACGGAGGTGGTGAGTTTTAAACCGCTTTTCAGCCATTTACAAAACCCGCTACTACTGACTTATTTGCGGTTTACTAATGCTGGAGAGGACTATCGTTTAATTCGCTACAAGGGCTCGTTTTATTTCCCCGATGGCCGTTTAGCACAGAGTTTCTTGTTGAAAACACCTCTTAATGGTGCGCGTCTATCATCGTATTATGGTAATCGTCATCATCCCGTGTTGGGCTACGATAGGATGCACAAAGGGATTGATTTTAGTGCCCCTATTGGCACCCCTATCATGGCTGCGGGTCGCGGCGTGGTTAAGCGCGCGAGTCGATACGGTAGTTTTGGTAATGCGGTGGTCATCGATCACGGTGATGGTTATGAGACTTTATACGCGCATCTGAATGGTTTTGCTGAAGGGCTCAAACCCGGTGACCACGTTCAACAAGGGGATGTGATTGGCTATTTAGGTAGAACCGGTCTCTCCGCGGGGCGACATTTGCATTACGAAGTACATCGTCATGGCCGCGCTATAAATCCCCTCGATATCAAAGCACCGGCTCAAGCGCGGTTACAAGGTTCCGCGCTTGAGGGCTTCAAGCAACAGCTGGCACAACTTAAATCTTCTGACAGTCAATTGGCCAGCTTGACGCCTTAGTAAGCGCCATCGCTGTAGGTTAACCGAGTACTTCAGTATAAAACTCTACCGCTTTATCGAGATCGGGAACAGACAATCCAATATGTGAGAAAGTTCTGGGAAATACGTTGCTCATTATTACCTCATTCATCGATTACCACAGCCTGTGGCTGAACCCATCTACTGTGTAACGCGCAAAGGTCCGCAGCTGCCTAGTCGTATTTCGCGCGTGGTGCGCCATATTGAAAGAAGTTTACAACGCTAAATAAGGGTGATACCCGCATTCGTTTGGTTATTTGTTGGTTGTTTATTTCCGCTCTGGTTACCTGCGTTGCTCCTCTCGACCGTTAAAGTCGCGAGCGGTATTATAGCTTGGGTGCCACGGTGCGTGCGAAAAATAATACTGCTGCGGCGATATTAAAGCGTGCTGACGAAAATCTTTACAGCGTCAAGAAGGCTGGACGTAACCGTGTTGTATTGCGCTAGATTTTTGCTCGGTGGATAATGCGACCTCGCTTTTCTAAAAGGAGAATGTTGTGCAACTAACTGTAACGGCCCTGGTAACCACTTTAAGTCTAACTTTATTGAGTGCCTGTAGTACAAAGCCAAACCACGAGGTAAGCTCGGCGTCGGCCGTTTTGCCTCCGTCAGTAAAGTGGCAAACGCAAAGCAAAGAATACCCACTCATCACTCGAGCCATATACCGAGACGCAGCGTTACAGCTTATGCAGCGTGAGCTACCGACAAACTGGGTTGTGGTGATGGATGTCGACGAGACGGTGCTGGATAACAGCGGTTATCAAGCGATGCTGAGTCAATCGGGGCAATCGTACTCGACAGCAAGCTGGAATCAGTGGGTCAAAAGTAAACAGGCGAAACTGGTGCCAGGAGCGAGTGACTTTATTACGTCCGTGGTGAGCGCGGGAGGCAAAGTCGCGTTGGTTACCAATAGAAACAAGCAATTGGATAGTTATACTTGGCAAAATCTTGAAGCCATGGGCTTGCCGATTAACACTGACAATACGTGCCTGATGGGGCGTAGCCAAGCGGACAAGGACGCGGTCGATGGTCAGCAGATTGTGAATGACAAAGATCTGCGTCGCCAACAGCTAATGACCGGCGATGTTGATTGTTATAACCCTTCTGATGAGGCGGTCGCCGAATGGTCACAGCCGCATAACATCGTGATGCAAGTAGGCGACAATATTGAAGATATTGCGCAAACTACGCAAGCGTCTGCGGATCCGAGCGCCTTATTGCCTCGCTTTGGCAAGGATATCGTTATTTTACCTAATCCGATGTACGGCTCGTGGTAGGTCGCGCATTACGCGCGACTCTGTCGTTTAATCGATAACGCGCAGTGAACGATATTCATCATATGCAAACTGGTCGGTCATACCGCTAATATAATCTTGAATTAAGCGACAGCGATAGTAGCGTTCCCAAAGTGGCGAGACGTCGGCATCGGTTGCTTTGACATAAGCGCGCACGTGTTTACCTGATAGTTTATGACATAAACGGCTTGCTAGTGGGTAAGCGCGTTGTATTTTAGCCTCTTCACGCACCAGCCCTTGAAAGTCTTCCGTAGAGAGTTTGAGTAACGGGGCATAGATATCGAGTAAGCCGAGAATAATGGTATGACCGCGTAGCTCCTGTTGCTCGACTTCGGGTTGATTAAATACTCGTTTGAGGGCGAGGTTTTGCAGCGCTTCGCTAAGCCGGTGAGCAGAGCTGTCATCCTCCAGTAAAGCCTGATTAAAGTGACCATCAACTACAGCGTCAAAGTTGTCGATAAAGCGCTGCGCAGCGTGATTGACCAATATATTATGGATGTAGACGCGTAGCCAGATAAAAAACTGATTATCGGTATCAATGCTATCGTTTGCCGCGTATTGGTTGGCTTTTTTTAAAATGTCGTTTACTGAAATCGCTTTACCGTTGTACAAAAGTTCGGCTTGGTCGGGGTCGCCGCCTAAGCGGCTGAAGTGTTCTCGAATGCCTTCGGCAACTTGTTCGCGGTTAAGAACGTGTTTTTCGACGGCATCCTCAAGATCCGCGATGCCGTAAGAGATATCGTCGGCCGCCTCCATTATGTAGCTTAGGAAGTGGCGGTGCCCTTGAGGAAGCTCGAGCACCTGATAGAGATCTTTAATAAGTTGTTGCTCTGCTAAGTAATAGCCGGGCTTTTTGCCCAAATAACTCAATGGGTCATTTTTACTGGGCTTCGGCTGGCTCGCTAAGCGTGTGTATTTTAAAACCGCCGCGATCTGGGTGTACGTCAGATTTAGACCCATGAGTGAGTGAATTAAACGAATCGCCTGGGCGTTACCTTCGAAACTCTGCAATTCATTTTTAATATCGGCGGCATCCGGTTCATCGAAATTGGCAAATAGTTCATCATTATGCGTCGCAAACCAGCTACTGATTGCTGCCTCGCCAAAGTGACCAAAAGGCGGATTGCCGATATCGTGCATGATACACGCCATTTCGACACAGCTCTCCATCACTCGAAATAGTTCATGGGGTGAAGAGCCTTGTTCTGTTAACGTCTCAAAGTGGCCACCTTGTTTGAGCCGCTCACCTATCTCGCGCGTAATATAACGCCCATTTTGTTGGACCTCGAGTGAGTGCGTTAAACGGCTACGTACCGCTGCGTTGCGTTCTAGCGGAAAAACTTGTGTTTTCTGTTGCAAACGGCGTACCGCCGCCGAATTAATAATCCGACCGCGATCACTTTCGGCTGCAATGACCCAGTTCCCCGCGTGGCGGGAGTAGGGGCGGTCGGCTTTCATTCGGGTGACGAGACGGGCTAAATTCACGGTGACTCCGCAGTTAAACGACTAAAGCCCCGTTTTATCAGCCCGCTTAACGCGAAGCAAGCATCGATGATTAGTTGCATACGTCCTCTACCAGCGCTTTTAGACGTTTGATACGTTTTGCATCACCTTCACTTTCCGCTTTGGCAAGGTCGATTTGTGCTTGTTGGCAGGCTTCAGATTTATCTGTTTTCATCCGCTCGAGTTCATCTTTTTGGTACTGATCCATGCCTTCGAAACCGTTGTATTCATCTCGAGACTCGACCGAGCGGTCTTTTTGATATGGCTCAGCTTGATGGCTTTCGCAAGCTGATAGACTGGCGAGCAGTGCAAATACGAAGATGACTTTTTTCATTGGACGTCCTTGATTTTGTAATCTTGTTCCTACAATATGGATGATTGTTATTTTAATGTAAACACGATCTGGTTGCTCGCTCAACTATTTACGCGATGTTTACAATGGTCTGTGTGATTACAACAATAATAATGTCGTATGTTGAATTTAAAAATTTTAATGGTCGCGCTTAATGCGATAAAAGGCGAGCTGATGCTCGTTTCTGTAGCGCTGTGCTGCGTACTTACTCTGAGTGTCTACCCTTTACCACTGATTACTTTCATGATTTTGCTGCCTGTTTTAACGGCGGTCACCCTCGCGGCTTACATTTCTGTTAATATATTTTTGCTTCGACGTAAGTTGATTAAGCAAAACCTCTATCAATTGTTTTTAGCGCAAAGCGAACATGAACGAGGTGAAGAAATCGCGGGTTACTTTAAAGGCTATTAATTTAGGGCTGTTAGTGATGATGGCTTGTGGAGAGGTGGTATGGCTGACCAGGAAAAGGGTGCGTGGGTAAAACGTGCTTTGTTTGAACTATTTGTTGTTTGTTTTCCGTTGATTATTTTTGGCATGGTGGTGCTGGCCGATGGGTCTTTCCCAACGATGGCGGGCTACATGTTGGTGCAGTTGATAACGCTCATCGGCTATATTCTATTTAAAAATAAGTCGACTGCTCGTGAACACGAGTAGGAGGCGAGTGAGTTAAAGTAACTTTAAAATAACCTTTTACTCATTGTAATAATTTTTGTTATAAAGGCATCAGTCGCAGTTTTAAACGTATGCTTCAAAATAATCGAAACTTGGGTGAGCATTTGGTGCCGGTGTGAAGAAACAGCAGTACATAGTTAGTATCATCATTTTTATTGTCTACATGCTCGCCGTGATACAAGCGACTGATATCATCGTCGGTTTGTTAAAAGAGCGCGAGCAGACCAAACAAAACGAGCGGCTACGCGAAGTGGTCTCGTTGGCAAAATCAAAGTTAGAAGCCGAACTTTTTCGCGATGTCTTCTTGGCCGATAGCCTCGCCACCGTTATCACCATTGACCCCCCAGATTGCGATTGAAAATTGGACCTCGCTTGGTAAAAAATTAATGGGTAAGTCGACTCATGTTCGGAACGTGGGTATTGCGCCTAATGACGTCATTTTATTGAATTACCCACCCAAAGGTAACGAGAAAGCGATAGGGCTTGATTTTAGAACCGTACCTAAACAGTACCGAACGGTGCTTAAGGCGCGCCAATTACAAGACGTGTTTCTATCTGGGCCATTGGAGTTGGTGCAAGGTGGGATGGCGGTGATTGCTCGATTCCCCGTTTTCAACGACTATCCCCAAAATAAGGACTATTGGGGCAGTATCAGTGTTGTTATCGACTACCAATCGCTCATGCGCGTGTCGGGCTTTTCTGCGTTGTCTAACGCGCCTATTGCTATTCGAGGTGTTGATGCAGAGGGGGACAACGGCGAGGTGTTTTTTGGCGACAAGCAGATTTTTCAAAATGCCGACTTCACAACCTCGATTAATATCCCTAATGGTGAATGGATTGTCGGGGCCCAGTTTGATCGCGGTGTTCCTTTAAATCTCTCTCGACAGCTGTTGGCACTGCGTATTGGTTTGATTTCACTGGGTTTACTGATTTTCGCCGCCGTTTTTGCCTTATGGCGTTCATATCGCGTGGTGCGTCGATTTGCGCACGAGGATGAACTGACCGGCTTGTATAACCGTCGATATACGATGAACCACCTAAATCAGCTGACTGCAGACAGTTATAAACGTCAGTCGTTTGCCGTATTGAATATCGATTTAAATGGTTTTAAAGCAGTCAATGATACCTACGGGCATGAAGCAGGCGATCAATTGCTTAAGTTGGTCGCTAACGAAATTTTGAATGGCGTGCGTATGACCGATGTAGTTGCAAGAGTTGGGGGCGATGAATTTATTGTAATTATGCATCGTGTAAAGCATGAGGATAGCGCACAACGTCTCGCTGATTGCTTGCGCCAAAAAATTGAACATCGCGTTTTACATTGGGGCACGGCGACGATTCAACCCTCACTGAGTATTGGCGTAGCTGTTTTTAATGCATCCGAACACACAGTTAAAGATGTTTTGATTCGCGCTGATGAAGCGATGTATCGGGACAAAGCTCAGCAACGAACCTCTTAGTCATTTTCATCTGATTTGAAGTTGCCCTGACTCTTGCCAAGCCCCGCGCTGATTGTCAATTGCAGGGCGTCAGCCGGCTTCATATCGATCGATTGAACGCACTCTTTTGGCACCATAATCATATAGCCACCGACGTTGTAAGCCATTGGTAGGAATACGGCAACGTGGTCGTCTGGCATGATATTCACTAACTTATCGTTATTGTCCTTGGCTTTTTTATCACTGCGTTTGGTGACGATACCGAGCAGTTGCATTTTACTGCCCGGCATCGTCACTAGCACGACCGACTCATCGGCAAAGTCTTTGCCCTGCATCATATCGAACACATCGTTAATGGTGCCGTATAAGTTGCGCAGGAGGGGTAACTTATTCATCAACTTGCCTGGTAATTGCCAAATAGACTGCAAAAACGACCATTGCGAGGTAAAGCCAATGAGTACTGCAAGTAATAGAAAGCTAGCGAACGCGAGCCCCGGAAAGTAATAGCTCTCGCCTAACAAGGCTTTCCAAATCGGACTCAACCATGTCTCCACTGTGACGAGCAACCAACGCGCTAACATGATGGTGACAATAATCGGTAGCAAAATGGCTAACCCTTTGAGGAGGAATTGGAAAATACGTTTCATAATTGGGTGACTTCCTTAATTTGTAGACCATTCGATACTAATGGCTAATCAAAATCGTTCGTTATACGTAGTACACTGACACTACTTAGCTCGTTTTGGCAAATATTAAGGTGTAAATATGACACAGATTGCATTTTTAGGTTTGGGTGCGATGGGTATTCGCATGGCGCAGCATCTCATTGATGCCGGACATTCTCTGACGGTTTGGAACCGCACTGAATCCCGAGCTGAGCCGTTGCTTGAACAAGGCGCGCAATGGGCTGATACACCGGCTGAGGCAGCACAAGGCGCCGAACTCGTGATTGCGATGGTGCGCGATGATGATGCATCGGCGGCAGTTTGGTTGGATGAGCAAACCGGCGCTTTTAAAGGCATGGATAAGGATGCGATTGCGATTGAGAGCTCTACCTTGTCAGTGGATTGGGTAAAAGAGCTGGCACAGCACGCTCAACAACGAGGTAAACAGCTAATTGAGGCGCCCGTATCAGGCTCGCGTCCGCAGGCACAGAATGCAGAGTTAGTCTATTTAGTGGGCGGTGATGCCCATTTGGTAAAACGTGCCGAGCCGGTGTTATCACTGATGGGTAAAAAAGTGAATCACACCGGTGAGATGGGCTCTGGCGCGCTTGCCAAATTAGTGACTAACACCTTAATGGGTATTCAAGTAACGACGATTGCAGAGTTGATTGGCATGCTGAAGCGACAAGGGCAAGACCCGGATGCGATCCTCGAGGCGGTATCGACGACACCGGTATGGAGCAAAACCGCAGGTATCGTGCGCAAATCCATGGTAAGCGAAGCGTATGCTCCTCAGTTTCCGGTTGATTTGATTGAAAAAGATCTAGGCTATTGTTTGCAAGCAGCCGACCAAGTGGCGCCCATGACCTCAGCAGCACGCACGGTGTTTAATGAGGCGCAAGAGCAACAGTTGGGCGAATGGAACATGACGGTGGTCGCCAAGCTGTATGAATAACAGGTGTACCGGCGACTTCGGTTAAGAAGTCGCTGGTTTTTTCTGCAACGCCCAACTTTGCCATATCAGTGGCGCAACAATCATCGCTGAGCCAATGTAGAAGTTTAGCCCTGGCTGTTCAGCGAAGAACACCATACCAATCGCAACGGCGCCAATCAGGCCTGTATATTCGGCGCTGGTGACTTTTGCGCTATCGACCGCCCGATAAGCGTAGATACAGGTAGCAGCATAAATCATGATAAACAGTGTTGAGCCGGTGGCAAATAACATACGTTGCCATTCAAACACTGCACCTTCCCAAATTGCCATCGCGATCCCGACTGGAAGCCCCAGCAGATTGGTTAGGAACAAGGTCTGTAAAATACCGTGCTCGCGCGGTAGCTTCTTGATCAGTAGGTTATTAACGGCCAAGCTCCCCGCCACCAGTAACGCCGCGACGGCAAATGGGTTAAATTCA
>NZ_CAXGLS010000039.1:0-22978 GCF_964010655.1 uncultured Idiomarina sp. | reverse complement strand
ATTTTCTTTAATAGAGAGTAAGGTAACTTCAAACAATCAAAGGAGCTAATTATATGAGGCTTTTTAAGCTTATTTTAGTGTTGATGTTGTCGCTAACATCCATTAAAGCTATGTCACAAAATAAACCTAATATCGTACTTGTATTTCTGGATAATTTTGGCTGGGGAGAGCCGGGCTTTAATGGCGGCGGTATTGTGCGTGGGGCGGCAACACCAAACCTAGATACAATTGCCAATGAAGGCTTGCGTTTAACTAACTTCAATGTTGAAGTTCAATGTACGCCTTCTCGCTCAGCACTGATGACTGGACGCTATGCCTTTAGAAGTGGTAATAGTAAAGTGCCGATCGGTAATAATATCTACGGTCTGGTTAACTGGGAAGTCACCTTAGCAGAAACGCTTTCAAACGCCGGTTATACCACAGGTATTTTTGGTAAATGGCATTTAGGTCGTACACCAGGCAGGTTTCCAACAGATCAAGGTTTTGATGAATGGTTTGGTATCCCGAATTCTAGTGATGAATCCGTTTACTTTACCCAGCAAGGGTTTGCCGACAGTGGTGTATCTGAAACCTATGTAATGTCAGGGCTTAAAGGGCAAATACCCAAAAAGGTACGCCCCTACCGACTAGATTATCGACCTATTATCGACAAAGATATTACCGATAAAGCCATCGAATTCATCACCCGAAAAGCTAAAAAGCAGCAACCATTCTTTGCTTTTATTCCCTATACTGCGACTCACTTTCCGACCATGACTCATCCAGATTTTAGAGGAGTGTCAGGTAAAGGGCAATGGGCAGATATGTTAACCCAAATTGATAATTACACAGGACAAATACTAAAAACAATTGATGATTTAGACATCAAAGACAATACCATTGTTATCTTTACCGCGGATAATGGCCCTGAAGCTACTAGCTACGGTAACAATACGCTAACCGTTGAAAACGCATTTCATGGCTCAGCAGGACCTTGGCGCGGCACTTTATTTACTGGTTTTGAAGGCGCATTACGCGTGCCCTTTGCCATGCGCTGGCCTGAAAAAATAAAGCCCGGTCGTGTCAGTGACGAAATTGTTCATGCAATGGATATTTTCCCAACATTAACTCACCTAGCCGGTGAACAAATCCCTCAAGACAGAGCCATTGATGGCATTAACATGACTGACTTTTTTACTGGCAAAGAAAAAAAATCAGGTCGTGATGGCTTTATTGTTTACATGGGTAATGAAATATATGGCGTAAAATGGAAAAATTGGAAAATTCACTTAAAGGAGCAAGAAACGGCTTTTACCGAAGTACGCACCTATGAACTGCCAAGACTTTATAATTTGTTAAGCGATCCACAAGAAAGGGACAATGTCATCCTTTCAAACAGTTGGGTGCCTAAAGCTGCTCATAAATTACTAGCGGAGCATAAACGCTCATTTGCACAATACCCACCAATTAAGCCTGGAACTAAAGACCCTTATATCCCACCTAACACTAAAAAGAATTAAACGCTTTTCTTAACTTTAATCCTTATTCTTATCACCAGTTGTAAATGACATAGCAACTGGTGATAAAAATTTCAAAAACACCTTGGTACAATAAATTTAAAGCATTGTTCAAGCTGCTTTTTGTTTAAGAAATAAAATGGTAACACCTGCGATAAATGAACCAGTTGCCATTATTAACGCCACCATTGTCAAAGGTAAGTTAGCGGCAAATAAAAAGCCAGGGAGCATCGGCCCTAATACTGCCCCGCCTCGACCAATACCTAGCACTAAGCCAGACCCAGAGCCTAATAGCGAAGACGGAAATGATGAAGCAAATAAGCCAAAGAAACCGGAAATTGCGGCAAAAATTAACGCACCGGTGATAAAACCAATCACCTTCATCGACTCCAATGTTTCAGTAAAATACGGAAATAAGGCAACGCCAATTGCTGCAGTAATTAAACAAAAAATCATTAATATTTTTATTGGAGCAAAACGAGCAACAACACTGATACCAACAGAGCCAAGTACACCGCCAAGACTGATAACTCCTAAGACCTTAGTTGCGTTTGAGGCGTTATGTCCTAGATCAGAAACTATGGTTGGTAGCCATTTGACAAAATAATAATACGTACCGACATTACCAAAGTAGGCAAAAATCAATATACAAGTAGTGGCTACCATAGTCCCTTTAAATAAGTTTTTAGTCCCTTCTGGTTCTCCTTTTTTTTCACTAATTTCTTGCAACGTCTCAGGTGCACTATGCCCTAACTTTACCATAATCTGTTGAATACGTTGCAATGCCCCTGTTGGGCGTTTTCGTTCTAAAAAGCTAATGGTTTCAGGAACCCAAAAATAAACAAGCGGAATAAAAACAAGACTTAGAGCTGCCCCTAAATGAAATGTCACGCGCCAGTCGTATTGCTTAAGTAGTGGCGCTAAAAATGTCGCACCGGCATAAATGCCAAAGGCAAAGCCACCGGCAACTAAGGTTACCGCTAAAGCGCGGTTTTTATTATTACAATAATCCGATGTCGTCGCAGTTGCCGCAGCTAGTAAGCCACCTATACCAATACCGGTAAATACCCGGGCTACACCTAACACCCAAATATTAGGGGCAAGTGCAGCCACTTCCATGCCAATAGTTAAAATAACTAAGCCAATCAGCATAGTCGGCCTACGACCATGGCTATCTGCTACGCTACCTAGAATAATTGAACCAAACGCCATACCGACTAGCTCTAGTGGTAAGATAATACCAAGAACGGTTTTAGATAAGCCCCATTCAGCGGTCATGCCGGGCGCGGCGAAAGCGATAGATAAAACATCATAGCCATCTAATGCTAATATCCCGATACACAAAGCAACAATCAGCCATTGTCTCTTTGCCATTGGCTCTTGGTGAATTGTCTCTAAAGCACTGACATTAGTACTCATCCTTCCCCCTAGCTTGCTTGTTTTTATAATTATTTCTAACGACTAAAAAATCATCGTCTTATTCAATGGTTTTGTGCTTTTTCTTCGAAGCTCAACTCTATCTTCTAAACCCCAGTATTTGGCATGCTCTTTAAGCCATTCTGTCATCTGAGTTAAATCAATTACACTCGCTTGTTTTACATAACGGGCGATATGCCCTGCGACATTGGCACAACCAACACTTGCACCAATAACGTTAGGATTAGAAGAACGGACACAAGCAGCAAAATCCGCTTGTTTAGTATTAAGCCATGAAAACTCATCAGGCTGACAGCGGGCATCACCTGTCGCACTGACCACTTCTGGATAAGCTGCCGGAAAAACTAAATTTCCACGCGCAGGGGACGACGCAACGACTATGATGTTGTTGTCTCTAGCTCGCTTTACCGCCTCATGTAATAGTTGTCGATCATTAGGTAAGCCAAAGCTCATATTAATGACAGAAACATTGAGACTGATTAGCCAATCAATCGCAGCAACAATTTGTAGCGGTGTTGTTACCAGTCTTTGATGAAACACTTGCGCCATGGCAATTTGTGCATCAGGAACTTGCGTTAAGATAGATTCTGTAATGACAGTACCATGACCTAGCATATCACCTGTGGTTGGCTTAGCTTCAACCTGGTCATTTTCAAGGTAAAAACCCTGTTGCTGATATAGGTTATTGTCTTTACCGTCATTTACATCTGACCCCAAAAAGCCAGAGTCAATCACCCCTATTAACATATTACTGCTTTACTCCACTGCGAAATTCAATCGTGCCATCGACAATCGTTAATAAATAATCTGCATCTTGAATCGGTTGCTCTCGATGACTAACAATCAGTCGAGTTTTATTAGCAAATAACTTATCAATAACGGTCATCAATTTGTGTTCTTGTTGACTATCTACAGCTGAAGTCGCTTCATCTAAGATGAGTATGCTTGGTTGTTGCAAGAGTGCTCTAGCAAGCGCAATACGCTGTTTTTGCCCGCCAGAAAGCCTTGCCCCTCGCTCACCAATAACTGTATCTAACCCTTGCGGTAATTGTGAAATAAAGCCTGTTAATTCGGCTTGCTCTACTGCTTGGTTCACTTGTTCATCTGTTGCATTAGGTGCCGCATAGCGAATGTTTTCTCGCAGCGTTCCACGAAATAGCACCAATTCTTGGGCAACATGCGCTACTTGTTTTCGCCAACTGGCTAAATCTAACTTGGTTAAATCAACACCATCAATTTCAATCTTGCCATCAGTTGGCTCAAAATGTCTTAACAGTAAATCGACAAGAGTACTTTTACCTATGCCAGATGGTCCAAACACACCCACTTTTGCCCCTGATGGAATCGTAAAAGTTGCGTCACTAAATACTACTTGATTGCTATTAGGGTAAGAAAAAGCCAATGAATGAGCGCTAATATTACCCTCAATAATTAACGGTTGTTCTTTTGATTGAGCTGGCTCGACATCTGCTTTTGTTAACGTTAATTCTTGTACGCGGTCTAAGCTGACTCGAACACGTTTAATCGCAACATATAAGCCTAATAGCGTATGTACTGGACCTACCGCCATGCCTAAATAAGCAGAAAACGCGATAAGCGAACCTAACGCCATTTGATCGTTAATCACCCAATAACCGCCAATAATAAATACTAAAGTACGGCTTAGTGTTGTCAGTATTGTCGGTACTGAGCTTGTTGCAAACTCTGTAACTTGCAGCCCTAATAAGGTATTAAGGTAGTTATGGTTTAGGCCTTGTAAGCGTTTTGCCTCACGTGCTTCTGCCGATACCGTTTGAATAAACTTCATTGCCGGTAAAGTTTCAATTAAAAACGAAGAAATATCTGCTGCCCGCTCGCGCATCTTACGAGTTTTAATTTCCACCTTAGGGCGCATAAATTTAAGCCAGCCCCACTCTAGTGGTAATAAAACAAAGGCAATAAGCGCCAATGATGAATTTAAATAAAACAAAAAGACAATCGAGCCAACAAGACCAATCACCGCGCTAACTAACGAAAATAAGCCATCAAGAGCAAAGCGTTGAATTTCAGCAATATCACCATCTAAGCGCGACAAAATATCACCGACCCGCTGCCTACCGTAAAAACTCGGTGATAATGTTTGCAAATGCTGATAAACACTCTCACGAAGATCAAATAAAATATTGCCTGAGATTTGCGTATGAAAATACCGAGAAACGCCAGACAATAAGGTAGAAAAAACACCTAAGCTAAGTAGCATTAACGAAAACTGTAGCAGTAGATCAAATTGTTTAGCGATCAAGCCTTCGTCAATCACTTGCTTAGTTAGGTATGGTTGTAAAAGCGCTAATGAGGAAGCAACGAGTGATAAGCAAAATAAACCAAAGACTCGTTTGTTATGGGGCGTGACAAAGCGAAATAACCATGCAAATGCTGAATGCTGTTCTATAGTACGATTTTCGCTAACAAAAGAAGCTAGATTAGACATCAAAATATACTAGGTTAACTTAAGTCAACCACTTCAATTGCATTTTGTGTTTTCTGCAACGTTTTCGCATCTGGCTTCATACGTACTTCTGGGTAATAACACATATAACCGGTTTGACAATGCTCAGGTTGCTCTCGCATGCCACGGGCTAGCGCTTTTGCCGCATCACCACCCTGCTCGATTAATGTTTCTCGCACCGCATTAACCATTTGCACACTTTTTAATTTACGTTCAGTTGGCGCGTCACGACCAGCTATTTTTACCGAGGTGACAGAGCTGGCTAAAAATCGTGGTAAAGCACATAAACCACAAGGCCCGTATGGCATACCATTAGGACTAACAGAAAAGCCATTACCAAAGCGATACCACAACCATTTTTGGTAATCTTTATCGTTTATTTCAAACGCTTTTTTCTCGGCATCGCTTAACGGTTTGCCATCGATACGTTGATCATTAGATTGATAGTTATCAATACAAATAGCGCCACCTAACTTACCCGGTAAATGTATGGTGTGACACGAGCCTTCTTCATACACACAGCCATCGTTTAGCATAAAAGCTTCAAATTCTAGTGATGGATTAGCAGCGACCATGCTTTCCATTTCACTAATTTTCATATCGCGTGGGAAAATTATACGATCAGCACCCAATGCTTGATGAAAGCTCGCTGACTCACTATTGCGGCAACTGGCAATCGAGCTGACATGAATTTGAAAATTAAAATCATGGCTACCTAAAAGTGCTAATAAGGTTTCATCACCGACAATCACTGAATCACCTTGCATCTCATCAAATAGCCTTGCAAGGTCTAATAAGCAAGCCAGTTGCTCACCCGTATAGTGTTGAGAATTCATCACCAGATGCAATTGTTTACCTAATCGATGCGCTTCAGTTACTGCTTTTTCTAAATCACTAAATTCCGGTAAATTACCAAACGCTCGGCGACTCACTGCGGAGGTTTTAAAGGTACTGGTCCAGGACTCTGGAACAACACTGCAGTAAAATTCGTCAGCACCCGCTGCTGCTAATATTTCGATTTCTTCAACGCGACTAATGGGGGCGGTAATCTTCATGCCAGTCTCCTTCAAAAATCATACGGTTAACTTTATTTTGCGCCACCGCTTGTGCCAATGTTTCCGTCATTTCTTCAGTGTGGCGATAAAACATGGTATTGCCTTGCTGGAAAGTTCGTAAGTCAGGTGCTTTCGGCGTTTGTGTTAATGGTTGTTTGGATGATTGACTAGCTGTCACATTAACCGCTTGTTCATCTTGAGTTGACGACGAACAACCGCGACTCACTTTCGCAGAATAAGTCAAGCATTCTTTATTACAGCCATGACCTGGACCAAATTTACGGTGAGTTTCTATTTCCATGGCACCAATTTTACACATTCTACCTTTGACCGAAAAACCATAAGGAAAATGTGCCGATACCGATTTATCCTCACTCTCAAAGTCAACCACCTTGGCAAACGGTGGTACATCCATTTCAATACGCTCAATATCGAAACGTTTTAAAAGCTGATGAAACGGCCCCGATTGCACGCCATGGGGGTAAAGCTTAGTCCACTGCTCAGAAGGTAGCCGTGGATCTTTGATCATTTTGCAAAGTTGACGACCAATAATTGGCGTTAAATGTTTATACTCTCGCCTTAATATATTTAACGTACCCCAGTCATTGACCACCACTTCAGTCCCTTTGGGTAAAATAGCGAAAACTTGTTTAAGGCGTGCTAATGCGGAATCAGAAAGCAAAGGGGTTAATAGGCTTAACGATAACTGATGTTGCTCAATTAAATTAAGCACTCGTTGCATAATTTTTTTATCTGGCAGTAAACGATCACAAAATTCACCACCAAAATAAATACGAGTGACTTTTTGCTCTGTTGAGAAGTGCTTCTCGGGAAATTCTTGCCAATTAAACACCTTAATGCAATCAGCTAATGTCGGCTCGTTGCCAGAGGCTAACAATTGACTAACCGCTTCTTCTCGGGTGATTGCAACTGCAATTTCAGTACTTTTAGACATAGCGATCACATTTGTATAATGTTTGAAGAGTAAGTGAGAACGAGGTAACTAGCGTTAACGGTTAACGCCAGTTACCTATTCTAGCTAAGCTTTTGCGCGTTCTCGTAATAAGAACTTTTGGATTTTACCAGTTGAAGTTTTCGGCAATGCGCCAAAGATCACAGTTTTAGGACACTTAAAGTGGGCAATATTGTCGCGACAAAAATCAATAATGTCTTGTTCTGTTGCTTCTTGCCCAGGTTTTAGCTCAATGAAAGCACAAGGTGTTTCACCCCATTTATCATCAGGCTTAGCAACCACTGCCGCTTCTAATACCGCCGGGTGTTGATAAATTACCCCTTCTAATTCTACAGATGAGATATTCTCACCACCTGAGATAATAATATCTTTTGAGCGATCTTTAATTTCAATGTAACCGTCGGGATGTTTAACCGCTAAATCGCCAGAATGGAACCAACCGCCTTCAAACGAATTTGCCGTAGTATCTGGGTTTTTCAAATACCCCTTCATGGTTTGGTTACCACGAAACATAATTTCGCCAATAGTTTCACCATCTGCTGGCACACTTTCTAACGTCTCAGGATCAAGCACTTCAACATTTTCTTGTGTAACGTATCTAACCCCTTGACGAGCTTTTAAGCGTGCACGCTCTGCTGCGGGTTGATCATTCCACTCTTTTTTCCACTGACAAATAACACTTGGGCCATATACTTCCGTTAAGCCATAAACGTGAGTAACTTCAAAACCTAAGCTATCCATGCCTTCAAGTACTGTTGCTGGTGGTGGCGCACCACCAGTAATCACTTTAATCGCTTTAGGAATTTTTGCTTTAACGGCATCAGGGGCATTAACAATCGCGTTAAGAATAATCGCCGCACCACAAAAGTGGGTAACATTATGCTCAGCCATCAGATTTGCTACGGTTTCCACATCAAACTGACGTAAACAAACATGAGTTGCCGCGCGTGCCGTAACAGACCAAGGGAAACACCAGCCGTTACAGTGAAACATTGGAAGTGTCCATAAGTAAGCAGAATCTTCATCCATAGGCCACATAGCTACGTTACCCATAGAGGTTAAATAAGCGCCTCGATGTGAGTATACAACGCCTTTCGGATCACCGGTTGTGCCAGACGTATAGTTCAGAGCAATGGCTTGCCATTCATCGTGAATATGTACTTCGTTATACTGTGGGTCACCCGATGCAATAAAGTCTTCATATTCAATCTCACCGATACGCTCGCCACCAGAGGTATTCATCGGATCGTCAACGTCAATCACCAAAGGTTTATTTTTCGCAAGCGTTAATGCTTTCTTAACGATAGGTGAAAAACAGGTATCCATGATCAAAATATCGGTTTCAGCATGGTCTAATATAAATGCAATACCTTCGGCATCAAGACGCGTATTTAATGCATTGAGTGTTGCACCTGTCATCGGGACACCAAAGTTTGCGTCTAAAAATGCCGGAATATTGGTCGCCATAATTGACACGGTTGAGCCTTTTTTAATGCCTTTCGCTGATAAAGCCGACGCCAAGCGCTTAGCATTAGCTAAATATTCACGGTAGGTGATTTTTCGTTCACCATGGATGATTGCCACTTTATCAGGGTAAATCATTGCACTTCTTTCTAAAAAGCCAATTGGCGATAGTGGCTGATAGTTCGCCTGATTTAAATCTAAATCTCTTTCAAAAATATCCATTAAGAACACCTAACTCTAAAGAGGCTAATAAACAAGTTTTAGCCTCATACACTTTACTTTTAATTTAATACACCACTTTATCGCGTGGTAATGAGAAAACTTGGAAGGTACCCAGTGACATATCGCCACCTGGTAACACAATATTGTTTAACTTAGTTAATGATTCTGCGTCATAAACAGCGATATCATTATACGTGCCGCCTAAATAGAGCTTAGAACCATCAGTTGAGAAATTAATAACATAATAAGTACGCTCTAGATCAATTTCTTTGATAACACTTAAATCAGACACTTTATGGCGTTTTAACTGCGTTAATACCGCATAAAATTCATCAGGATGCTGTGGCCTTGCCATGCCGGTAAAAAAGATTTGCTCGAGAACGCCAAAGTCTTTTACTTCAGTTTCACCGGTTGCTAAATCCACTTTTTCATAGCCCCACATAAATGTGGCAGTATCCATGTTTTGAGTTTCATCAGTAAATTTAGGCACGGTATACATACGGACAAATTCATTATTCACTTTACCCAGTGGCCATACGGTTAACACATCTGGTTGACCGTAATTGCTGCGATTATGAGAGTGACTGGCAATAGCGGTATCTACTTGACCCGTTTTCGGGTCGATAACAAAAACATCCGCGCCAGATAAATACACTCTGCCATCGTCAGCAGCTGCCATAATGTTAATTTGTCGAGGTACATCAAACGTACGGGTTGGCTTAGCGTCAATACCATCTTTCGCGTTGTAAACAGCAAATTGACTCGCTAATACCTCGTAGTGATCACTATGTAACTTGGTTGGATTATGGATGGTGTAAATTTCTTCACCATCGGTACTTACCGCTAATGAGCCAATACTTTTGATACGGACATTATCGTAAGAAAATTTAGCATCGAAAGTGAGATCACAATTATTGACATCAACACCTAATATGCGATCAAAGCGCCCTGCAAGGACATAAGCGGTTAAATTATCCGGCGACATCACCACAGTACCCGGTAAAACTGCATCGGGTAACTGACAAGTGCGCACGATTTCGTCGGTGCTCAAATCTACAAAGTGCATATTATTAGGGCGGTTAACCACCACCATATAATCACTTTTTTCAGCGCTGTTTTCAGATGCTACTTTCTTAGTATCACTAGTTTCAGCGACTTGCTCACTGCCGCAAGCAACAAGTAAAAGAGCTAACGAGCTAGCTACGGACAATTGGCGTAATTTATTTGAAAAGCTAATCATGGTATCTCGCCTACTTTTTATCATCTTTTGGAAAGACATCGCCTAGTTTTCGCCAGTCATCACCCGCAGAGTCGGCACCCTTAGTCCAGTCAGGATAAGTATTCATGACATCAGGAACTTGCGCCGGCCACCAGCAAGGATCGGCACAACCATATAAGTCTGACTCCATTGGTTGACATAACCCTGCGACGCCACCAAAAACGTCAACCTCCCAGCCTGGATCAGTTGTGCCTGTACAACCGACAACCGATTGCATAGCAACAACTTCTTCAACGGTAGCGTCATCGCCCTTAACCTGATTTTCACTCTTGTTTTTATCCATTGCAGAGTCTAATAATTCTGCTTTTTTATTCAGTGGTTTTAGATGTTTCATTGTTAGTGTCCTCGACGAGGGGTGATAAATGTATCCATAAATGTTGGGTTTGCCGCATTGATTTCAGCATAGGCTTTTAAGCCAAACTCAACCCAGTCACGCATAAGATCACAATAGTGATAAGTCGGGTTTTGTGGGTCGTTATATCGAGCATAGCTTTCGTGATAACAACCACCAGAGCACATATTGCGGATCCAACAAGTACTGCAACCCGTGTTGGTTCTATCCATACGCGTTTCAATAAAGCCAGCCAAGCCCTCGCTATCGATACCGTCAATAACAGAGCCAAAGGCTGGCAGATCTGAGCCAGTAAAGCGGTGACATAAATTAACGCCGCCACTATGGTCAATTGCCACCATGCCAATACCCGCACCACACGGTAGTGCTTTTTTTGTGCCTTCGTGAATATCCGTCATCAGCTGGTGCATGTTAGAAAAGCCAATATTGCGTCCAGCCTTTGCTTCATCAATATAATGACGACCGACTTTTATCATACTGGCAAATACCGCTTTAAGCTCATCTTCAGATAAGTTGTATTCACTGATATCACCTGAGGTGACTGGCGCAAAGCCAACCTCTGCAAAGCCAAGCTCATGAAACAGGTGTTGCCAAATTTCTTCAATATCAGTCACCCCTTTGGTTAACGTAACACGAGCACCAATAGGTCTGGCGTTATAGCCTTTCATCAGTAATTCAATTTTTCGAGTCACCGCTTTATAAGTTCCATTACCATTAACGGTAATGCGGTTCTTATCATGAATGGCTTTAGGGCCGTCGATACTTACCGCAATGCCAAATTTATGTTTTTGGAAGAATTCGATAATCTCTTCATTTAACAAAGTAGCATTGGTGGTTAATGAAAAATCAATCGGCACATTAAGCTCGGCAAAGCGTGCTTGTGCATATTCAACCACTTCGCGAATTAATGGCATATTGCTTAACGGCTCCCCGCCAAAAAATACGATGTTGTACCTTGGCTGATCAGGCGATTCTGCTAACATCATTTCAATGGACTTTTTCGCGGTATCAAAGCTCATTTTTTGCCCGTTAGCCGGGGTATCTAAGTCTTCTTTATAGCAATAGCTACAACTGAGATTACAACCTGTATTTACATTAAGCACTAAAGTGGTTAATGGGATATTTTCAAGCTGAGTAACTTCAGGGTTATCAGGCTCAAACGCCTGAACGCCAGCATCATTTGAAGCAACCACTTTAAGTTGAATTAATTGTTCAACCGTATCATCAATATCTTTTGCCGTTTGAGCTGATAAGCTTTGCGTTAGTTTATCTACAGATAAGCCACTTTCACTATCTGCCGCTTCAATCAGCTGAGCCGATAATTCATCCAATTCAAACAAGCTAGTTGTCGGCACATGAAACATCATCTGCTTATCATTCACTGCTATAGTGCGTGAATTAGTTGGAACTTTTTTTAGAACTTTGGTCATTACGAGTACCTGATGCCGCTATTTAATTGGCGGATTATTCCAACGTTGTACGGTAACAATCAGCTCCCCTTGCCCTTCTAAGATGTTTTTACCGTCTTGTAATTTAGCCACGACAGCTAAGCGCCCTGCATTGTTAGTTCCGTATTTTCTATCAGGGTTAGGCCCGGCATCGCCTGGTGTGAAGACCCCCGTTTCAGGGTTAATAACACCAGCAAACTTTACATCTTCATCCGCTTCTGATTGAGCATCAAATGGTTTGACACTCCAGCTTGCTGGGAATAAGCCAATGTAGACATCATCATCGGTGCCCACTTCACCATCTTGACCAGCGGCAAATGCTTTGGCCTCAAACGATGCGGTCACTTTAGGTTGACTGCCGCCCCCTTCACCAACGCGAGCTACGGCATAAGCTGGGCTAACTTTGATTTGATCGACTTGTTGATAGGCAACTAAGGCATTATCAAGTGACTGCTTGCCAACGTTAACTGTACTGCTCATGGCAGATGCATCCATCTTAGGTGCTTTTACCTGTACGATAATTTCATCTGCCGTGCGGGAAACTTCAGAAACAACCGTTAAGCCGTTAGAAAAAGTAACATCACCAGATAATTGAGAGCCACGAATTGACACTTGCAGTGTCTCGCCAGCTTTAATGTAAGTAGGGCTTAGCGATAAAATCGATGCCTTATCACTTCGATGACCTGAGATATCAACACCAATATCTTCATGACCATTTAAAAACATACGGCCAGATAAGCTATCGCCCGCCTCGTTTAACGCGAACACTTGACGATACTGCTTATCACCAACTGTTAGCGAGCCACGCCATTCATAACCACTGTAAACTAATACACTTCCCGTACCTGATAACGACTCACCATCATCAAAAGTACCGGTAAAAGTCATAGCATACTGGTTATTGCCCTTATCTTTTAAAGCAACCGTTCCTTGGAACGCCCCTTTACTTGGCATATGGCCAGTAATGCGCCAATTGCCACCAGGAGAAACTTTACTCTTGTCTTGCCACTTCACCCAGTCTTGCGTATTTAAAGCATATTTGTTAGCTAAAAATGGTACCGTTTCATTAATCGCGATTTCAAACCACTTTCTATCACGTCCCATGGCTGAATATTCGGTACTCGGCCATTGCCCCAGATGAAAGTTAACTAGATGTTCCCAATCTTTTTTATCTCTGCGTTGCAAACCGACTCGTGCTTCTGAGTGACAACGAGCACACATTTGTTCAAGCTCAGGTTGTTTATTTTCAATGTGGTTTAGTCGTCTTTCTAAAATATAACGATATGGTGCTGACTCAGAAGGTGTTAAACCTTGAGTATTGGCTAAATATTCAACGAGACTTGCCCTTGTCTCACCATCAATTTTCAAACCATGGGTAGTTTGCATACGAGCAATGGTCATTAACCAACCTTCTGGTGTTTTTCGTTGATAGCTGATACGGCTTAATGTTAGCGGATCTTGACTTTGTTCAATATGACAGCCTGAGCAATGTTGCTGCAATAAGCTTTCACTTGCGACAACTTCAGTGCTATATACACTTGCACCACAGGTAAGCAAAGCGACTGAGCAAGCAGTTGCGGTCAGTGATTTTTTTAATCGATTAACTAGCACGGTTTACTCCTAGTGTGTTTGAAATATAACGGAAAGAAAAAGCCGGCTGTTTATTAAGCACTACCAAAAGTTAAACAGCCGGAAAACAAGCAACTATCCCGCTTTATTGATATTGACTACTTTCATATTAGTGAATTCGTTTAAGCCCTCTTGAGCAAACTCAACACCAATACCTGATTGTTTAGATGTAGGGAATGGAATATTAGGAGCAAACGCACAGTGCTGGTTAATCCAAACCGTACCACTTTCCATTTGGCTTGCCACTTTTGACGCTCTATCGATATCAGAAGACCACACAGAGCCACCTAAACCAAATTCAGAATTATTAGCTCGAGCGATTGCATCGTCTAGTTCTGAGTATTTTACGATAGGTAAAATTGGGCCAAATGGTTCTTCATCAACTACTCGGGTACCGTCACTAATATCTTTAACAACAGTTAATGGTACAAAGTAACCTTTTTGGTCTAATGGCTCACCACCTGCAATAACATTACCGTTCGCTTTGGCGTCTTCTAAGTAATCACATACTTTGGCATATTGCATCTTGTTTTGTACTGGGCCAAATTGAGTGGCCTCGTCTAAGCCATTACCCACAACTGCCTGTCGAGCAAGACTTGCGATCTCTTCACATAGCTCATCGTAAATCGACTCATGTGCGTACAAGCGTTTTAACGCGATACATACTTGGCCGCTATTAATAAAGGCAGTATTAAAGATACCTTGAGCGGCCGCTTTTACGTCAATATCATCTAAAGCAATCGCCGCGTCATTTCCACCAAGCTCCAATGTGATGCGTTTTAATGTACTCGCAGCACTTGACATGATCGCCTTACCAGTTGGTGTTGAGCCTGTGAAAGAGATTTTATCAATACCAGGGTGGCTGGTAATTTTAGGTCCAAGATCATTATCATCAACAAGAATGTTAACTAAGCCTGCTGGTACTACATCTTTAAGAATTTCACCTAACATTACCGAAACAACTGGCGTGGTAGGAGCCGGTTTAAGAATAATACTGTTACCCGCTAAAATAGACGGCGCTATTTTGTATATACCGATTAATAACGGAAAGTTCCAAGGTAATATGCCTGCAACAACACCTAACGGCGTACGTTGTACTTCTACGCGCTGATTTTCATCATCGACTAACACTTCATTTTCTAAGTTAAGAGAAGTGAAGTAACGACAAAAAATCTCAGCATATTGCACTTCCATGGTTGCTGCTGCTAACGGCTTACCTTGCTCTTGCGTTAATGCTTTGGCTAAAGGCTCAATATTGGCATTAATCGCATCTGCAATCTTATGTATTAACGCCTTGCGCTCATCGATATCAGTTAACGCCCATTTAGCTGCCGCCACTTTTGCGCCAGCTACCGCTTGATCAAGCATAGCTTCATCAGCACGCGGCACTTGAGTAAATACTTCTTCTGTTGCAGGGTTAATGACATCTAGTGTCATATCACTCTTAACTAATTCACCATTTATTAATAACCCATAGTTACTCATAACTTTACCCCAATTACTTGCTATACAGTTGTTTTTATGTAGCTATTTATCGTAGAAGTGATTCTTAAGAATCTTTATATCAGCTACACTTATCGAATTTCTGAATTAGATTATTGGAATATAGGGGCGGCAACATCGACTGTTTACGCCATTGATTTGACAATGTACGCCACAGAATTAGCAGAACACGCCATTAAAATAAGCTAAACCGATGATTAATCTCTTAAGAAGTTTAACCCTTGATTTATATTAAAGTGTGGCAATAGATAATAAATTAAAAACGAAATTAACTGTTTATCAGACTAACTATTTAATAGAAATTACAAGTAGCGACAAAAATAATGAAATTTGATCATATCAACATTAGTGCGCCAGCCGATGTATTGGCTAAGGAAAAAGACTACCTCTGTGAAGTATTTGACTTAACTTTAGGCGAACGTCCGAATTTTAAAAAACACGGTTATTGGCTATATGCGAAAGACCAAGCAGTAATTCATTTAACAGAAAGTGACAAGCACGTTCCAAATACTAAAAATGCGTACATTGATCATATTGCATTCCAATTAACAGGTGTCGCTGACTTTGTCAAAAAGCTACAAGCACAAAACATACAATTTGACGTAACCTATTTATCAGATGTTAATTGTACTCAGGTATTTTTTAATTCTCCTGCAGGAATCGGCTTAGAAGCAAACTTTAAAAACGAATCCCTTAAAAAAGTCGTTATTATCGGAAATTCTGGTTCAGGCAAGTCGACCTTAGCAAAGAAAATGGTTACGGATGTTGGCTGTGAACATTTGGACTTAGATACATTAGCTTGGCAAGCTACCACACCTCCAACCCGTAAACCCATTAATGAGTCAAAAGACACAATTGATGACTTTCTATCAAAGCACTATTCATGGGTAATTGAAGGTTGTTATAGTGACCTTGTTGAACTCGTGCTCGATGATGCAACAGAGCTAGTATTTCTTGATTTACCGGCTTCGCTTTGTGTCGAAAACGCTAAGCAACGACCTTGGGAACCACATAAATACCCGTCAAAAGAAGCACAAGATGCCAATTTGTCGCTGTTAATTGATTGGATTAAAAATTATGACGACAGAAAAGATGAGTTTTCACGCAAAGCACATCAAAAGGTATATGAAAACTTCGCAGGTACTAAACAACGCATAATAGAAAATTAGCTAGTAACGTTTTCAACAAGGGTATTATCAACGTTAATAAGCAAAAATATTGATAGGCAAAGGCTTTACCAGGTAAGACAATGACTACGGTAAACAAAACAAATAACACGCCAAGCGACATAATCAAACGCTGGGTGGATATTTTTAATCAAGGAGATGCCTCAACACTTGCTGAGTTTTACACCACTGATGCAATTAATCATCAGGTTGCCAATGAACCAGTCATTGGAAAGAAAGCAATTTATGAGATGTTTAAAGAAGAATTTGCCCAAGCAGAAATGGTTTGTATTATTGAAAACATCTTCGAAGACGGTAATGTCGCGATTTTAGAATGGAAAGATCCAATAGGCTTGCGTGGTTGTGGCTTCTTTCATTTTAACGATGGATTAATTAAGTTACAGCGCGGTTATTGGGATAAGTTAAGTTTTTTACGTGCGCATCAATTACCAATTCCAGAGTAAACCTATCGTCTTTTTATTTCGTATGTCTTTCAAATACTAGATAAATATAGAGCGTTAAATGACCACTATCGTTGTAAACGATCAAATGCAGCAAAATTATCGTTACACCTTAACGGCACAAGTCGGCCAAGATTTCCATCCTGAATTTAAGCCACAACTAACACCAAAAGAAATGCTCGAATTGGGTGTATTTGGTGGTAAATACCTTACTGACTGCCAAGAAGAATTTCCAACTGACTGGTTTGAAAATGCCCTACTTAGCCCAAGCCATAAGGATATAACCTTAAACTATTTTCGCGTTGATGCATCACAACCATTAAGCGAGTGGCGTAAAAAAGGTTGGATTTACCACCAAGACCCACGAGGTTGGTTTCAGTGGTACTGCCGTTATTACCAAGGAAGACGATTAGAGAAAGAGGATTTACGTCAGATAAAACGTTGGAAGAACTTTCGCCGACATTTAAGCGCTGTGATCAAATTTTGTGAGCCATTTGATCACAGCTGCAGGCGCAAGCAGCGACAAGCGCTATTGCATTGGGCATATGATTCGCGCAATGTCTAAACTACTAACGATAGAAAGTTGCGCATAAGTGTGTATGTGTGCAGCTTTTTAATTACCGCATTTTAGCTAATAAGCCTTCACTCGCATCTTCAACAAGCTCAAGCACATATTTAAAGCCACCTGCACCGCCGTAGTATGGGTCAGGAACTTCTCTTTCATCAAAATTTTCCGCGAAATCAAGAAACAACTTCACTTTATGTGCACTTTCTTGGGGGGCAAGATCGATTAAATCGTTATAGTTATTCTCATCCATCGCTAAAATTAAATCAAAGTGTTCAAAGTCATTTACCGTTACTTTGCGCGCTTTAATACCATCAAATGAGTACCCTGCACTTTGACCGACTTTAACAGAACGATGATCAGGCTTTTCTCGAGCATGAGCACCAATAGTCCCCGCCGAATCAATATTAACTTGTTTGCATTGTTGTGCCGCTTTATGTCGAAATACAGCTTCTGCTGTTGGAGAGCGGCATATATTGCCCATACAGACAAAAAGTACCGAATCAATTGTTGAATAATTAACGTCCATGCTGACCTTGTTTTTATTATTTGAGTAACTTTAATTAAGCTTAAAGTATATCGTTATTTTCGTCTATTTAATAACAGGCTATACCTTAACCTATGTTGATGAACATCAAAATATAATGGGCAAGAAAATTCACCTTATCAGACACGCTAAATCAAGTTGGAAAGACGGTTCTCTAACTGATTTTGACAGACCGCTTAACCGGCGAGGCGTAAAGTCGTGTGAATTGATGGCGCCAGCTATTTTAAATGCAGGTTGTTATTTTGAAAACGTGTATGTTAGCCCAGCTAAACGCGCCCAGCTTACTATTACCATAATCAATAAAGCATTAGATAACACCACCATTAATTGGTGCACTGTACCTGATTTATATACATTTGATTCGAATGACCTTTTCAGGTTTTGTTTAGGTTTACATGATTCTATAGATGAACTTGTCATAGTTGGTCACAATCCTGCCTTCACTGAATTTTGTAACAGAGTTAGCAATAGCACACTCGCCAATATTCCTACCTGTGGCTATGTCGCGCTCAATACCAGTATGCCGTTTAAGTGGCGCGACTTAATGACACAAAGGTTTACATTAACATCCTTTATTCGACCAAAAGATCTCGTGCGATAAACATGAGACTTCTTTATAATCTTCAAAACTATAAATTTATAAAAACCTCTTATTGGTCAATACATTAAAATGCTTTTATCAATATCTTCAAATACCTCTTCATCTATAAATTTACCGCTATCAGCTATGCTAAAACCTTTTATTAAAACGTGCTTGTTTTCACTACCTTTAACGCTTATTACTTTAAGTTATTCATACGCTGCAAACGCTGGAGAAATATATGAGTCTTTTCCAGAAACTATCGATGCCAATCAAAAATACGTATTTTATTCTCACGGTTATATTGTTGAAGGGACAAATGCCAAACCAAAGCACCCAGAATGGGGCATCTATGATTTTCCTGAGATTAAAAAAGTCCTAGCTGATGATAACTACCATTTAATCGCTTACCACAGAGCAAAGCATACCGAGCCATTTCAATTTGCTAAAAAGCTGGCAAAAGATGTCGCTAAATTAATCGCTGCAGACGTTAAACCAAGTAATATTACCTTATTAGGTTTTTCTCGTGGCGGTGCATTATCTATATTAACTACAAATGAACTTAAGTTAAGCGAGATAAATACTATTATCTTAGCGGGTTGCGCGGGCTTAATAAAAAAACATACTCAGGTAAAAGTATATGGGCATGTAAAGTCGATTTATGAGACCTCTGATCAAGTTGGCTCGTGCCAATTTCTGATAGATAGAAGTGACGATGTGGCGTCTTTTAATGAAATATCGATAAGCACAGGTAAATCGCACGGCGCATTTTATAATCCATTACCTGTTTGGGTAGAGCCTGTTAAACAATGGATAACTGATAATACCCAAAACTAAACAGCCTACCTGTTGTTGTACCAAACAAACAGGTAACTGCTTTGGATCGTTTGGCAAAACACCGCTTCAATCACTTCGCCTGCGTTAGTTTTTGACTCTAGCTCTAGCGATGGATTAGATTGAAGCGATTTCTTAGTAGATTAAATTTATTTTTGTACTAGCCTCATCAGCGCTTCAATTTGTTTTTGTTGCGCTGCAATTTGTGCTTGTTGCTCTTTTACCGCATTAATTAACACAGGCACAAGTGCAACATAGTTAACTGACTTAATGCCTTTGTCATTTTCGCTAACCAATTCAGGTAAAACCGCTTCAACTTCTTGCGCAATTAAACCGACTTGTTGCTCATTGCCTTTTTGTAACTCAGGCTTCCAGTGATATCGCTTACCATCTAGTTTATCTATAGTCTCTAATGCGCCATTAATTGACTGAATATCAGTTTTTAAGCGTCGATCTGAATTTAACGATAAGTTACCTGCGATAGTCGCGTTACCAGTATTATCTATGCTCAATAAATTAACATCTGAACCAGTCGAAAATGATGAAATAGCAAAATCGCCACCATTGGCAGCAGTTATTGTCCACTTATCGTCGTCGGCAGCGCCTGCATCGGCAAATAAATCAATTTGCGCGCCATTACCGGTTGCAGCATTAACAGAGACTTTATTCGAAAAGACATCAGTAAAACGATAGCTCGCATTACCTAAAGTTGTCGTTGCATCAGTTTGAGCTGACCATAAAGTAGTGGTGCTATTACCTAATAACACAGCGTTATCTGAATGGCTGGTGCCGTTATAACCTAAGACGATACTGTTGGTATTAGCATTAGTGGCATTGGTACCAATGGCAATTGAACCTACTTGCGCAATACGACTTGAATAACCGACAGCAACACCATCGTTGGCAATAACTGTCGCTTGGTTTCCTAATACTGTAGTGCGGCTTACATTAGTACTATTATTAGCCCGTGCGGTACCGTCTAAGTCGTTATAAGTAACATACCAATCACTACCATGCGTAGATACAAACTCGACTTCATTATCATGATAAAATGTCCAATCTGCTGAGTCAGCCAAGGTACCGATCCAAATATTATCTTCACCTTCACGGTTGGTATATCCGGCATAGGCACCTAAAGCGGTATTACGGTTAGCGTTAGTGATTGAGTTTGTTCGGTTATTATCAAATCCCGCTTGAAAACCGACAAAGGTATTAAAATCGGCACTTTCTGTATTTGGTCCGGCATTATCACCAATCATGGTATTAGCATTACCACCGCCAATATCACCACCAGCTGCCGTTCCTATTACTGTATTTCGTGAACCGTTATATAACTCTCCTGCTATACTGTTTGGCTTTCCTAAACTATAACCTGCGCCTGTTCCCATTGCCGTATTATAATTACCTCCTTGAGCGTCGTACATGGAGCCATAACCAATACTCGTATTACCTTGACCTCCTGTGTGTTGATAACCGGCTTCTTCGCCGATAAAAGTATTTTTGTTTTCGGTTGTTATTGCATAACCTGCTCGTGAACCAATATAAGTGCCACCAAACCCTGTGGTGCTAGCAGTACCTGCTTGATAACCAATAGCAGTGTTACTAGCTCCATTAATATTAGACTTCCCTGCTTGATAACCGAAAAAGCTATTGTGGTGGCCTATCGTGTTAGCCATACCCGCTTGGTAACCGAAGAAGCTGTTAAATTGGCCTGTAGTATTAGCTGCACCAGCACTTTGACCAACAAAAGTACTTTGGCCTTGGGTAGTTAAAGCGGCACCTGCATCAACACCAATTAGGGTGTTTTCATCACCGGAGGTGAGCGCTGCACCTGCGTTAGTGCCAAGCTTTGTGTTTTCTGCCATCGCCGATGTCGATATTGCACACAGCATGGCAATTACTGAGCTTTTTAAGATGAAACGGTGACTTTTAGTGTTTGACTTTACTATTGAACTCTTCATTCCGAACGACTCCCGGAGATAACTATTTAATAAAACTGTGTAAGCGAAGCATATTTGCTCTTTTAGATAAAATGAGCATAAGCCCGAGTAACAGCAGCCAGTTAACGGCGCCACCACTATTTTGAGTATCTTTTTCTAACGCTTTGTCATTTTCTTTTTCAACGACTTCTTTTACTTCCCTATTGATAAGGACTGTCGCGACAGCATTAGATGAAAGCTGTCCATCACTTACGACTACTTCTATTTCAACCGTCTCATCTGCAGTTAAAATCGGTGCTGTAATCATCACCGTCGCTGAGTTAGTGTTACTAAAACTAACTGCTGCACCGCTGAGTTGACTCCAGGTATAAGTTAGCGAGTCTCCATCACTGTCGGTTGCTACTGCTTGTAACTCTATCGATTCACCTGATTTAATTTGCGTTGAATAATCTGAGAGCTTGATCTCCGGTGCATGATTTATCGATGTTGGCTTAACTTTTAAAGCCCCCGGATCTTCAATGCTGCCATTAATTAACAAGTCAGCATCGTTAGGGCCACCATCTTCTATCGTTAACTCGATACAGTTATCACCTACGGTTAAGCCCAGGCTATAACTCGAGTCCTGAGCTGCTGGACAAGTACCATTACTATTAAATGGCGCAGAACGAACAATATTACGTTCATCTTCAATAAAGTCATACCAACCATCACGAGAGTTATACTTTCGGTATACCGCATCTGCTGGAATGCTCTCCCCTTGCGATAATGGAATGACTATCGCTGCAGACTCTCCATGACGTAAGATACCTTCTAAAATAAAATTAAATAGTGGTGAATACGCTTGATAATCATCATCGATAATGTCAGCGTCGCCATCATTTAATACTGCAGCAATTTCCTCTTCTGTCAGTGCAGTATATTCACTTTCTAAGCCATTTATCGCTTGCACGTAAGAACCTACGACAAGTGTTAACTCTGGATTAGTTTCGATTGGATAACTATTTTGACTACTAGGAATTCGGCTAGTGTTGTCATCATTATCAAGGTAATCCGCTATGCCATCACCATCGCTATCAGCAAGCCCCTCCTCAGCATCAACAGTACCGTCATTATCACTGTCAATAATTGAAGAAAGATCGATAGCATTCTCAATCACTAATTGAATAGATTGATAAGTAGTTAACTGCTCTTGTGTATTACTTTCAGTAACAATAACATCTAACTGATAAATACCTTCATTAAGTGTGTTTGGCTCGAAGCTATAGACGAACTCCCCATTTAGATCAGCAAAAGCACTATCTGTTGAGAACCACTCAATGTTATGGCTATCATCTTTGTTAACATCGTTAACCGTTGCGATTAACGAGACCGTGCCGTTGTCTGGGTCGATAACGTTAACTGGAACACCTGCTTGTTTCACTTCGATATCCACGAAAGGTGCAAGATTTTCATCCACGATGATAACTTCAGTAAATGCACTCGCGGAGTATAAGAAATATTAACGCTATGTACTACCCACTGTGTCAGCTGTATTTAAGGCCA
>NZ_CAXGLS010000038.1:0-24347 GCF_964010655.1 uncultured Idiomarina sp. | reverse complement strand
TTTTTCCTATCAGTGGCCGCACAACGCAAAAAGCTGATTTATCGGGCTGGGGCGACCCGACAGTATTGGATATAGCGCTACCCGATATGCCGGCGATGTTGCCAGTCGCGGCGGAGTTTCATGTCAGTTGGCAAGCCTATTTAGAGCAACAGTGGCAACAACGATATCCGCGCTAATGATAAGTCGTATGGTGCGCGTAGCGATAGCATTGCTGTGGTTAATACTGCCGTTGGGCGTTGTGCTCTGGCAAAGCACAACGGCGTCTTTTGAAGGGGCGTTGAGCGATGCATTCAGGGCGTTGAGCGGTAGTGCTTGGCTGACATTCGCGGTGACGTTGATAACCAGCCTGATAGTACTTTTTGGTGCCCTTGGCTTGGCTCGGGGTAAGCGCCTCAGTGCGACGTGGGCGAGCTTTATTGCCGTCCCCCATGTTGCGTTCGCCATTGGTCTATTATGGCTCGTGAGTCCGTCGGGTTGGTTAGTGCGTATCGTCGACGCGTTATTACCCATGTGGCAAGGGCCCTTACAGTCCAGTTGGCTCAGTAGCAAAAGCGCCTTTACCCTGATGGTGGTGTTAGTGCTCAAAGAACTACCATTTTTAATACTAATGACGCAGGCGAATGTTCAACAAATGCCCGTTCTACGCTGGCAACAGCAAGCACAGGCGTTAGGTTACAGTCGCCGCAGGTTTTGGTGGTTGATAGTCGTACCCGCTTTACTTAGACGAATCCGTTTGCCGCTTTACATCATTGCCATTTACACCGTGTCTGTGGTCGACATTCCATTGCTCGTTGGGCCTAACGCGCCCGCACTTTTGGCACAGGCAGTGTTTGAGCTTAACTGGCAGTTTAATAGCAATACGCAAGGATTAGTCCATTGGGGTTCGTTGCTTTTGGTGCTTGTGGCTATAGTCACCTTAGTCGTGCTACGTGTCGTCGAATGGATACTGCAGCGTTGGCTTAGCTCCCTTGCTGCAAGCGGAAAGCGGACACCCGTCGCTCAAACCACAGGTAAACGTGCGGGTCTACCTTGGTTTTGGGCGGGATTGGCAGTCATTATTTTTATAAGTTTATTACTGCAGTCAGTTCAGCAGTCGTGGTTTTATCCGTCCTTGTGGCCGCAGGGTTGGCAATGGTCACGTTGGCTCGCCGAATGGCCCTATATCGCACCTTTGCTTTACAACACTTGGATACTCGCCGTACTAAGTGCCACGCTAGCTTGGTTGTCAGCCGTCGCACTATTGGAAGTGCAGGCGCAACGTCAGCAACATCAACTGCACGTTGGCTGGCTGGCAATGCTGATGGTTCCGCAATTAGTTTTGGTTTTGGGCTGGCAACAGACCATTGGGCCCGATAGCGGGTTGATTGGGTTGTTATGGTCTCATACTGTGTTTTGTTTTCCTTATGCGTACTTAACATTGCACGGGGCTTACCATGCGTACCCTAGACGGTGGCTCTGGCAGGCGCGCAGTCTGGGTTATGGTCCTTGGGCGGCATGGTTTAAAATATTAGTTCCCATGTTAAAGCGACCATTAGCTTTAACATGGGCGATGGCATTTTCGATCAGTGTAGCTCAGTATTTACCAACTCAATGGCTGGCACCGGTGACCCATCCTACATTGACGACTGAGGCTGTCAGCATTGCGTCGGGCGGGGATTGGCGACTCGGTAGTGTCTATGCCCTGGCACAATGGGCGAGTGTTTGGATCGTATTCATGTTGGCTTTATGGGGGACACGTGCTCGAAATTAATCATCTCACTATGGTGTTTAAATATCATCAGTTAGTGATTCCATCGCTGACTGTATCAGCCGGTGAAGTACTGACGCTGACAGGTACGAGCGGTATTGGTAAATCAAGTTTATTACAGTGGATACTGGGTGTACCGCAACCTGACATCACGATTGAAGGTCAGATCAAACTCAACGGCGAGGATGTAGGAGCGTTACCCATTGAACGCCGACAGATAGGGTTAGTGACACAGCAAGTGGATTTATTTCCGCACATGACCGTCGAGCAAAATCTATTGTTTGCACTCGCTGCTAAGCAGGGTGATGATGCAGCGCGGCACGACTGGGTAAAACAAGAGCTCGATTCGGTTGCACTCGCGGACTACGCCACGGCCTACCCAACGGAGCTCAGTGGTGGTCAAGCAGCCCGCATTGCCTTGTTACGCAGTCTTGCATCGGCACCCAAGAGTATACTGCTTGATGAACCCTTTTCAGCGCTCGACGTAAAACTAAGAAAGACCATACGCGATTTTACTTGGACAACGCTGACAGCAGCCAGCATGCCTGCCATCTTGGTGACGCATGACGTACAGGATGCCCCCGGCAACATCGTCAACTTAGAAGATTACTACTATGATTGATCGCTACTTGATTCCGCCATTGCATCGGTTGCTCAATAAGCCCGGACAATGGATCGCTGCGCGTTCTATAACGGCGAATCAAGTGACCCTAATAGGGTTTATTATAGGTATGTTGGCACTGCCACTACTCGCCGTGGGTGCGTTTGAGCTGGGGCTTATCGCTATTTTATTTAATCGTATTGCAGATGGGCTTGATGGTGCCGTTGCTCGGTGTACTGAAGCAACCGATGCGGGTGGTTTTTTAGATATCGTCTTGGACTTTATTTTCTATCAAGCGGTGGTGGTCGGGTTTATTTTAAATAGTCCACACGAGCACCTGTTACCTGGACTCTTCTTAATGTTGTCTTTCGTTGGCACTGGCACCAGCTTTTTAGCCTTTGCCGTGCAGGCGTCTAAACGGGGGGGGGACAACCCGCATTATCCGAACAAGTCGATGTATTACATGGGCGGACTTGCCGAAGGTTTTGAAACCTTCGCAGTTTTTATTGTGTTGTGTTTACTGCCGCAGCACTTTGGCATTATCGCTTGGTTGTTTGGCGGGGTGTGTTGGGTGACGACGACAACACGTATTTGGGCCGGCTTTAAAACGCTCAAGGCATACGAGTAAAACGATGGAAACATGGATTCGATTAAGCATTTTTCTCGCTGTACTGGCACTCATGCTTTTATGGGAAGCAAGACAGCCTAAACGTGTAGCGCGAGTGAGTCGCTGGCATCGTTGGCGCAGTCATCTTGCTCTGATCCTCACGTCCAGCGTGCTCATGCGCTTAGTTGCTCCAGTTGGCTTAACAGGGATTGCTTTATGGGTCACTGAAAACAACTGGGGCGTGTTTAATCAATTTGAGCGACCATTGTGGCTCGCCATTGCTTTGGGTCTAATTGCACTGGATGTTGTACTGTATTGGCAACATCGAGCGTTCCACCGTATACCATGGCTATGGCGTTTGCATCGGGTACATCACGCAGATCCAGACTTTGACGTGACTACTGGGGTGCGCTTTCACCCGATTGAGATGTTGCTCAGCTTGGCCATTAAAGCCGCCACGATCACCTTACTGGGTATACCGGCGAGTGCTGTACTGATATTCGAAATAACTTTAAACGCTTGCTCGTTGTTTAATCATGGTAATGTGCAGCTACCTCCAAAGCTCGAATCGATTGTACGTAAAATTCTTATTACTCAAGAATTACACCGTATTCATCACAGTAGTCTTAAACGCGAGACGAATAGTAATTATGGCTTCAGTGTAGTCTGGTGGGACTGGCTATTTGGTAGTTACACCGATCGAGCGAGCGCGGGGTCTGATCACGTCGATATTGGCTTACAAGCGTATCGCAACGAAAAACAGAACACACCTTATATCGAGTTAATAAAGCTCCCATTTTACAAAAATTAGCAACGCTTGCGTAAGCTTTCATAAACATGATACTCATAGCAAAACAAGGAAGGTTTAAAACACACGATACTCTAAGTAAAAAAACAACGTATGAGTATGATATTAAGACTAGCGTTGCCTATTACAAACAGTGCTACTATTAATTAAGAAACATTAAGCAAATAGTCGTGAGTCTCTTTTTAATTATGTGTAAAAAATGAGCTAAAGGAATAGTTTATGCACCAAACGTGTGAGCGTTATGAGATTTTTGATAATAGTCGCATCGCCATCGTCATTGTCGACAGCGACCGTATTGTCACGTTCGCAAACCAAGGTGCTCAAGATCTACTGGCAAATAAAGTCGATATTGGTAGGCAGCTTGGGGTGCACCTCCCAAATGATGATAAACAGTTTTTTTCAAGTTCCTTTCAGCCCAATGAAATAAGCGGACAGCCTATTTATTATTGCGCCATTGCCGTGACCGATAACGGTGAGCGCCACTTCTTGATTTATCTTCATCCGTTTAATATGAAATTAAGCGGCACTGAGCATTTGCCGTTTTTGGCACAGCATGACCCATTAACCGGCTTACCTAACCGTAATCAGTTTATAAAACGTCTTCAGCGGCACTGCTCATCAGACGCCGGAGAAAAAGCACTCACCGCGGTTGTATTTATTGATTTAGATGGATTCAAAGCGATCAACGATAGCTTAGGTCATGAAATGGGCGATAAGCTATTGCAAGTCGTGGCAGGGCGGATTCGGAATCAGTTGCGTAACTCCGATACGTTAACGCGATTAAGCGGTGATGAGTTTCTCATTATTCTTACCGGTTTAGAAGCGCGCCAAGATGCAGCAACGGTGACACAGCGTATCCTCGATGACCTTGCCCGACCGTACAAAATTGACAGTACTGATCTCTACATTACCGCAAGTGCTGGATTGACCTATTGTCAAGATCGCACGGCACGCGCAGAAATCATGATTCAGCAGGCCGACATTGCCATGTTTGAAGCTAAGCGCGCCGGCAGAAACACCTTCCAGTGGTTCGATAAAGCGCTCAATGATGAGGTGAACCGAGCACTATTAATTCGCAACACCGTGCAAAAAGGTCTCGATAAGCAACAATTTCATTTGGTCTATCAACCTCAAATTTGCCTTGAAGCAGAGACGGTCTGTGGCATCGAGGCACTAGTACGCTGGCGCCATCCCGATATTGACGGCTTATCGCCCGCCGAGTTTATCCCCATCCTCGAGAGTTCTGGCCAAATTATCCCGCTCAGTTATTGGATCATGCGCCAGGCTTTTAGTGATTGGCACAAAATAAAGCCTTACTTAGCTGAAGGAGCGCGTGTATCGGTGAATGTCTCAACGGTTCATATTTCACGTTCGGACTTCATGGAACAACTTGAGCGCGTCATGTTGGAGACAAACATCAAGCCCAGTGATATTAAGTTAGAAATCACCGAGTCAATGATGTTACGAAACGCGCAAACGGCTGTCGCGACGCTCGACAAATTAGCCGATAAAGGAATCGCGATCGCGCTGGATGATTTTGGTACAGGCTTCTCAAACTTGAGATACCTCACGCAAATGCCTATTTCGGACGTCAAGCTCGACCGTAGTTTTATCCGTGATATTGATACCCATAAAGCAAATCAAGCGATAGTGAGAGGTATCACCAGTATGTCTCATGAGCTAGGGCTTAAGATTGTTGCTGAAGGCGTGGAAACAATATCGGAAAAGGCAGAGGTCAAAAAACTTCAGGCAGACATTATGCAAGGTTATCTTGAAGCAACACCGCTGCGGTTTGAGCCGCTCATTGAGTTTTTAACAAAGCGTCATCAATAATTCAGTAAACCTGGCGTCCCCGGCAGGAGTCGAACCTGCGACCTGCCGCTTAGGAGGCGGCTGCTCTATCCTGCTGAGCTACGGGGACAACCGAGTGAGCTGGCAAAGTATGCCAGACTCAGATTAAGCTTTCCAGCCAACCACTATCTCGAACTCGTGTTTTTCGACACGGCGGGGATCACCCAATCGTTAATCTGCACATTGGTTAATACATCTGTATTGTCGAGAGAGGCGACTGCACTATCAGGCTGCACCTGTTCAACCGTAACGGTAAAACGACTGACCTGCCAGCGCTGACGAAAATGCCCCTGCGCGTCGACATAGTTGCTAGGATGAACCACCTTTAATGTGTCACCGACCTTCACCCCATGCGATGAGCCCAGGTTGACCTGGATCTTTTGCCGGTCATGCCAAACAACTCGACCACGCGTGGGTTTACACTGCACTTGCATCTGTATCCCTGTCGCCAGCTCTTCTAAGGATGAGGCAAGTGAGACACCAAATGGTGCGTTCCAAAACGTATTAGTCGCGACATCAACCTGAGCATTACGCGAGAACGTCCAAGGTTCAGCATCCTCGACGCGTGCGCGAGTAATGAGTTCGCCACTCATTGCGTCGAGCAAATACAGGGTGAGAGAAAAATGCCGTGTTGGTTGCTGATCGAATACGCCCAAGAATGCGTTGTTTTCGGTCACCGAAAGGTCGTCAAAAATACCTAAAATGACAAATTGACTGTCATTGGCGTACCCAATCTGGCGTCCGATACGACCGACTTCATTTAAGTTAAGTCCATCCAGTGCTGCCTGAAGTCCGGCATGACGTTTTAATGTATGAGTGACAAAAAGTTGCTCGCTTTGTCGAGCGATATCCCGTGCAAGATGCTGAGCCGCCACTTCACCCAAGTCCCACACCTGTCCGTACGCAGCATGTTCACGATTCGAAAATTCGAATGGGGCAATAGTGACACCGGCTTTGTAGCGTTGACCAGCACAACTGTCCTGATTAGACCAAATCTCGGTTTGAACGAGCACGAATACGCGACCATCTCGGGTTTCTTCACGCAAGACTTCAACTCGTTCAAGCTCTCCGGAAGCCGCGAGTTCAGTTTCTTGGTTTTGTATGACACCGTTAACAACCAGTTGATTCGAACGAATCGTACTTCCGGTCATCATCAACGCTTGCTGGAGTGCGTTCTCAATGGCCTGATCCCGAGCTGCCTGAGTATCTCCTCCCACAATGCGAGCACTACCTTCCACCTCAATGACACGGGCAAACACAGGGAGTGTCATAATTCCGACGATAATGCCAATAATCAACGTACGCAGCATAGAAAAACCTTTAATCAATGACCCTCAAGGGCTGTGTGATTAAAGTAAGCAAGAATTAGACCAGAATTAGTAGTAGACCACACGTTTAATGGTTTGCTTACGACTCGTACTCTCGTACAACTGATGCACCTTCGCAAAATCAAGACGCAGCTCAGTGGCATAATAATCGCCTACTGTGTAGGTTCGTACGACCTCAGCTCCGCGGATAACACCATCAACCGATGCTTGAAATTGGTCGTTGCCCAGCGACCAGTTTTGCACTGAGGTCTTGCCGGAAATACGTTGACCATAAACTTGCTCGGCGAGCTCGCGATAGGCTTCGAGCTTGGATGCGCGCATTGCGGCGAGGTCTTTATGTTGAGGCGTTTCGCCAGGTTGCGCATCGATGGGGGCAAACCCCGTTGCCGTTAACACAGGAAAAGTATCGGGTGTTTTAGTTTCCCACTCAACGTATTGTTGGTCATGCACTAAACTACAACCGGATAGCGCCACCAACGTAGAAAATACGAACGCAATTGATGCTGACCGCTTCATACAAACCTCGTTAGAACCCATAAAGGATGATTACAAAGGTTAACGGCAACAGCGTAGAATTCTTTAGCGAATACGACCTTTAGAATCGTAAGTGACGGTATCGCCGCGGGCTTGGGAGGCATGACGAATAATCGTTTGCTTAAGCTGCTCGATATTAGAGAGTGTGCGGTTAACAACCTGCTCGTTAACATCGCTTTGCTGTTTTACACGCGCCAGCAAGTCATTAATGGTACGCATCTGAGCAGCGAGCTCGTCGTCAGATTGAAGTAACGATTTATCAGGATGTTGCGCGATAAATGCGTCGTACTCTTGTAGTTGCTCAACAAGCGTCGCTTTGATGTCTGTCAATTCGGCTACGCGCGCATGCTCGCGCTCAACTACGGCGGTCAATTCATGGTGCTGACACTCGCGCAACTGTTCGAGCGTTTGTGTCATTAAATCGAGAACTTCAGTTAATGGGGTAGACATAAATGTATTACTGCGCCCTATGATTGTTTATCAGTATCAATAGAGTCGCCGAATAAGTCACCCTCAAACTGTGCCAGTTTTGACGCTAGGCGCTCAACGTCTACTTTATAGGAGCCGTTTTCGATTGCCGCTTTAATGCGGTCTACTTTCGCTTGATCGATGCCGCTACTGTTCATTGCTTTTTCCTGTAAAGCATTGATGTTTTTCGCTTCCGATGTCAACGACACCGACTCAGCACTTTTTTGCGTTGCGCTGTCGGTCTGACCATTACTGTTGCTAGACACTTGACGTTGTGTCTGTTTGGTGTCAATCGTATTGTTCTTAACACCGTTATTGTTGATATTAATTGCCATGATGAAACCTCATTAACTATACGTTCTCGATTTGTTATCGGCGTCGCGACACATAACTTTAGCTGAAAGTATAAAAAAACTACGTATATTTACCTACAAATTGACGGTAACTTCGTTTAAACCGGTCACTATCGCCTCTAACGACTTGTTTGAACGGACATTTTTCACGGCAACCGACTCACCTTGCAAGCCATCAGCAAGCGCTTCACCCGTCGCGGTAATTTTTAACGCTTTACTCTTAGCCACTATTGTAACCTGTTCTCCCTCGCATACAAGACATGTGTCACGCGCCTCAATGGCCTTACCCGCCGCAACTCGGCGCTTAGTTCGCGAGCCAATCAGCAACTGATTATCTTCAAACAGGTTAGCACGAACTTGACTGACATCGACTTCCACTTGGGTTAAGTCGGAGGCGGCAATTAAGTGCCCCGGTTGCATCGGGGTCGCGGCTGCCCAAACGGTCTTGTAGCGATAAATACGGACGGGCACGTAAGTGCGCCACGCCGGTTGCGACTGGCATTTAATTTCTACCGTGGTATAACGTTCCAAAGAAGAGTTACGCGCGAAGTCAACTTGAGGTTCGTGGGCACACAGTTTGGGCGTCATACGTGGATCAAGTGAATTCGCTACAACTTCAACCCGACCGCTATCGGGTTGGACAATTTGTTGGTTTACAAAATTATCCGCCATGGCTTGTAACTGTTTATAGTTGTAAGTGTCGGAATCCGCCATGGCGACCGATGAGGTCAATATGAGAAAAATCGAACTGATTATCTGCAAGGTTCGTACTATCATACCAACTCCGTTTAAAGTTTTTGGTGACTCAGGCCGACAACAACCGTAATGGGTTGTTTTAGTCGTCAATCGATTGACACAGCCGCCTGAGAAAGACGCTTAACGGTATTGCAAGCAAAGAACATGCCAGCGCATGAGGCGCGGCAAACAGGAGCACACATGGCCAGTATCCTCGACTCGGTGAATCAACGTACACAAATGGTGGGTCAAAACCGCCTTGAACTGCTGCTATTTCGATTAGCAGGAAATCAACGGTTTGGCATCAACGTATTTAAAGTACGCGAAGTGTTACCCTGTCCACGCCTGACATCGATTCCTCGCCGTAATCGACTCGTGCGAGGTGTCGCGCACATTCGGGGGCAAGCAATCTCCATCATTGATTTGAGTATGGCGACTGGCGGACCTGCAATTACCGATGTTGAAAATCGCTTTATTATCATTGCCGAGTACAACCGGACCGTACAGGGGTTCCTGGTCGGGGGCGTTGATCGTATTATCAATATCAACTGGGAAAACATCATGCCGCCGCCGAAGGGTACTGGGCGAGATGCTTATTTGACGGCCGTCACCGAGATAGAAGAAAAGCTCGTCGAGATTATTGACGTCGAACGGATTCTAGCCGACATCACGCCAGTCAATACGGATGTTAGTGACGAAGTTAAAAATCAACCGATTAATGTCTCGAAAGACAACCTGACGATTTTAATAACCGATGATTCCGCAGTGGCTCGTGGACAAATAAAGCGAGCGCTCGAATCATTGGAGATTCCACTAGAAGTTAAAAAGAACGGCAAAGAAGCGTTGGATTGGTTGAAAGAAAAAGCGCAAGAGGTGTCGGGTGATGTGCATCCACATGTTCCTGTTATCGTTTCCGATGTCGAAATGCCTGTTATGGATGGCTACACCTTAACTGCAGAAATAAAAGCCGATCCCCAATTGGCTGCGGTTCGTGTTATTCTACACACGTCGCTCAGTGGTGTGTTTAACCAAGCGATGGTGAAAAAAGTCGGTGCCGACGATTTCATCGCTAAATTTCATCCGGATGAACTCGCTTCGGCAGTTAAAAAGTGGCTCAATGAAGAGAATATTGTCGCTGATGTCGATTAATGGATTAATGCAGTAAATGACGAGTAATAAAGAACTCAACACAGCAGAGTATCAAGAGTTTAGACAGTTTTTAGAGCATCAATGCGGGATCGTATTAGGTGACAACAAACTGTATCTAGTTAAAAGCCGGCTATCACCGTTGATGAGCCGCTTTAGTATCGACTCGCTGTCAGAACTCGTCAAACGCTCAATGAAAATCAGCGAGCGTGCTTTACGATCCGCCGTGATTGATGCAATGACCACGAACGAAACGCTCTGGTTCCGAGACAGTTACCCATTTGAAATCCTCGCCAATCGCATTTTCGACGTGTATAAAAATGAAACCAGGCCGTTAAAAATTTGGTCGTCCGCTTGTTCAAGCGGCCAAGAGCCTTATTCTATCGCGATGACATACCTCGAATATAAAGCGCGCAACCCCGGTGCGCTAAAAGGCGGGATTAAAATCACTGCGACTGACATATCAAATAAGGTACTTGAACAATGTGCCAAAGCTGAATATGACAGTTTAGCTATCGTCCGAGGTTTATCTCCCGAACGACGTAAGCGATTTTTTGAAGACGGCGCTAAGCCCGGCGTTGCCGTACTTAAAAATGAAGTGAAGCAGTTTGTTCAGTTTCGTCATTTAAACTTGCTCGACAGCTATGCCTTGCTTGGCAAGTTTGATGTTATTTTTTGCCGAAATGTATTGATTTACTTTTCGGCGGCAATTAAACGGCAAATCATTGCCCAATTTAAGCAATCCCTCAATCCTAACGGCTACTTGTTTCTTGGTGCGTCTGAGTCGATATCTGGCTTAACTGACGACTTTGACATGATCCGCTGTAACCCCGGCATTATATACCAGCGCAAAAATTAAGCTTGGCATGAATCGTGCATTATGTTTCTCACCTAATACGTGGGAGACAAAATTATGGCACTCAGCATGGATAAGTTGCTCGGTATTCAGCAATACACGCTGGGTATTCGTACCCAGCGCGCCGAGCTTATTGCAAACAACATTGCCAACGCCGACACCCCAGGCTACAAAGCCAAGGGGCTCGACTTTCAACAAGCACTAGCACAAGCCCAACGTGGCATTCAGAGCCACTCACTCGCGCGTACCCACGAAAAGCATTTTTCGGTTGAAATCAGCCCACAAGGTCAAGAAAAGTTCCGCGTTCCCTCACAACCGGATACCGGTGATGGCAACACCGTCGATGTGCAAGTGGAACAAAACTTGTATGCCAAAAACGCATTGGAATACGAAATGACCATGAACTTCCTCAACGGCAAGATCAGTGGTGTCAAAAAAGCGTTAGGCAGTGGCCAAGCATAGGAACTAACCCATGAGTCTATTCAATATTTTTAACATCAGTGGATCGGCAATGAGCGCACAGTCCGTGCGCTTAAATACAACCGCCAGCAATTTAGCGAATGCCAACTCGGTTAGCAGCAGTATCGACGAAACCTACCGCGCGCGAAGCCCGATCTTTGCGGCAGCACTATCGGATGCAAGTGGCAAGTACCACGGCACCGAACTGACCAATCAAACTCAAGCCGGTCAGTCGGCAGGAGTCAAGGTCTTAGGCGTCGTGGAAAGCGATAAACCGCTGCAAATCGAATACGCCCCTAACCATCCGATGGCGGATAAAAACGGGTACATCTATCGCTCCAACGTCAACACGATGGAAGAAATGGCAAACATGATTTCCGCCTCGCGCTCGTACCAAACGAACGTACAAGTTGCGGATACTGCAAAAACCATGACTCAGCGCTTGTTGCGCTTAGGTCAAGGCTAACAGGAGATAACCGATGGACGGTGTAAGCAATAACTCCTATATCGATAGCATGCGCTGGCGACGAGAAGAAGGGGCGGAAGCCGCGGACCCGTCGGAACAGCAAAAGCTCGAGCAGGAGGACTTTTTTAAGCTACTGACCGAACAGCTCAACATGCAAGACCCGACGAAGCCCGTCGACAATGATCAAATGATCTCACAGATGACGAGCTTCTCAATGGCCGAAGGCATTAGTCAGCTTTCCAGTCAGTTTACTCAGTTTACCCAAAACATGAGTTCAAATCAGGCGCTGCAGGCATCGACCATGGTGGGCCGCGATGTGCTGGTGCCATCCAACAAAACCTTTGTTGAGTCGGGCGGAACTGCGACCGGCGCCATTGCGCTTGAGCAATCCGGCTATGGGACGAAGGTCACCATCAAGGATAAAGTGGGTCAGGTGGTTGATGTCATTGACCTCGGCGATATGTCGCAAGGGCTTCATGACTTTAGCTGGGATGGCACTAACTCAGCAGGCGAACCGGTCCCCGAAGGCGTGTATAGCATGACAGCACAAAGCACGATGGGGGGTGAGCGGGTCGAAGTGCCATTACAAATGCGTGCCAAAGTTCAAAGCGTCAGCATGGGCAACGGCGAGGGGGTTGTACTTAACCTCAAAGGCCTAGGCGGCATCAAATTTAATCAAGTTTCAGAGATAAGCTAACAAGCGAGGTGACTTATGTCATTCAATATAGCACTTAGCGGGATTTCATCCGCTCAAAAAGATCTGGATGTCACCGCGAACAACGTGGCGAACGTTCGTACGACTGGCTTTAAAGGTTCGCGCGCAGAGTTCGCCGACGTCTTTGCCAACAATATTTTCAGTGGCTCCGACCAACAGACCGGTAACGGTTCTGCGACCGCCTCTGTTGCGCAACAGTTCAGTCAGGGCACGCTTAACTTTACCCAGAACTCACTGGATATGGCGATAAGCGGTAATGGCTTCTTCGCGACCACATCAGGTATCGCGCAGCAAGACTTTACCTACACTCGTGCCGGCGCATTTAAACTTAACGATGACAGCTACATCGTTAACAACCAAGGCCGGTTCTTGCATGGCTTCCCAGTCGATAGTGCCAGCGGTGCAACTCAATCAACGTCACTTGCCGCATCCGGACCGATCCGTATTCCCGATTCAGCAGGTGCACCGTCAGCGACCGAAAACCAATACCAATCATTTAACCTTGATGCGCGTGCACCAGGTATTGATGTTAGCAATGGGTTTAATCCAGAGGATCCGACGTCGTACACCTCGTCCACCTCAACCACGATTTATGACTCCTTAGGTGAGTCGCATGTGATGACAACCTACTATGTAAAACGTAACGCGGCAGATGTCGGCGGTCAGGAAAACGTGTGGGATGTTTACAATACAGTCGATGGTCAAATGGTCGACACCAATCCATCACAAGGTTATACCGGTGCACCAAGCTATGAGCCTTCACCAGGCGATGGTGTTGATAATACCGTATCGAGCCAGCGTATCGTATTTGACCAAAGCGGTTCACCGGTGGGCGTGCCAAATCCAGGCGGCTATAACCTCGACAGTGATACTTTCCCACCGGCAAGCATCTCGCTAGCCAATGTGTTAAGTAATGGCGCAGATACCTCGCAAAACGTACAGATCTTCTACCGCGATCGTCTCGATCAAGGCGGAGACACAGCGCCCACTCAGTTCGCTTCAGATTTTAGCGTCAACCTACTTGAACAAGATGGTACAACGGTCGGTCGTTTAACCAACATCGACATTGCGGAAGACGGCCTGATTTCAGCGAGCTACTCAAACGGTGACGTCCAATACTTAGGCAAAGTCGCGTTAGTGCGTTTTGCCAACGAACAGGGTTTGACCCAGCTCGGTGATGCGTCTTGGTCAGAAAGTCAGTCGTCAGGTATCGCGACCTCGGGTGAAGCAAACTCAGGCGTCTTTGGCACCATCGAAGCTTCGGCACTGGAAAACTCAAACGTTGATTTGACCAAAGAATTAGTTGATCTGATTTCTGCACAGCGTAATTTCCAAGCAAACTCACGTTCGCTTGAAATCAATAACAGCTTGCAACAGAACATCTTACAGATTCGTTAATCAATGACGAAGGCTTGAGAGCATACAGTAAGGCTTGCTTCGGCAAGCCTTTTTTTATGTTGACCACCTATTTTGTAGGGGATGCCTTTATTTTGGCACGAACTCTGCATAGCTAGTACCCAGATGACAAATTTTTGGCTGGAGGTCAGCGATGGATAAAATGCTGTGGATTGCCATGAGTGGTGCTAACGAGAACATGAAAGCCGTCTCGGTACGCGCCAACAATTTGGCTAACACCAACACCACTGGATTTAAAGCAGATCTAGAGCAAGCTCGCTCAATGCAGGCCTTTGGTGAAGGACTGCCAACGCGGGTCTTTTCGATGACAGAAAGCCCGGGGCAAAATTTTGCCGAAGGCCCGATTCGCACTACCGGACGTAATCTTGACGTGGCTATCAACGGCCAAGGCTGGATAGCGGTCCAGGATGCCAATGGTAACGAGCGCTACACCCGCAACGGGAGTTTAGAAATTGACGCTGGCGGAATGTTGCGTACTTCATCAGGTGATCCTGTCATGGGCGACGCCGGTCCAGTGCTCATTCCAATGCCGATTGACTCGCTCACCATTGGTCGCAATGGCAATATCTCGATTCGCCCACAAGGTGCACCGGAAGACGCGAACGAAATTGTTGATCGAATCAAATTGGTTAACCCGCCGCTTAACAATGTTGAAAAGACCACGGATGGATACTTTGCATTAAAAGACGGTCAGCAAGCGCTGGCGGACGCTAACGTCAAACTTGAGGTGGGGGCGTTAGAGGGAAGCAACGTCAATGCAATTGGTGAAATGACGAGCATGATAGCGCTTCAGCGCCAATACGAAATGAACGTCAAAATGATGAAAACCGCTGATGAGAACGCTCAGCGTTCAGCAACATTGATGCGCATGAGCTAACGCGTGTCGAGGAGATAGATTATGAACCCCGCATTATGGATTAGTAAAACCGGACTCGACGCACAACAGCGCGACATTTCGGTGATTTCGAATAACTTAGCAAACGCCAGTACCGTGGGCTTTAAAAAAAGCCGCGCGATTTTCGAAGATCTACTCTATCAAAATATTAATCAACCAGGCGGCCAATCAGCGCAGGACGTAGAACTCCCCAATGGCTTGATGCTCGGTGCTGGTACTAAAGTCGTAGCAACCCAAAAATCCCATACGCAAGGTAATGTCCAGACGACCGATAACTCGCTCGACGTGATGATCAATGGCAAGGGGTTCTTCCAAGTATTGATGCCCGATGGAACCTTATCCTACACACGTAATGGTCAGTTCTCAGTAAACGAGGAGGGGACTCTGGTTACCTCGGGCAACGGTTATCCTATTGAACCTCAGATTCAGATCCCAGAAGACGCTATCTCACTAAGTATCTCACAGGAAGGGGAAGTCACCGTACGTCAGCCTGGTAATGCGCAAAACGCTGTTATCGGTCAGTTGAACCTAGCCAGCTTTATTAATCCCGCGGGCCTCGAGCCCATCGGACAAAACCTCTATAAAGAAACCGCAGTCAGCGGCGCACCACAAGAGTCCGTGCCCGGTGTCGATGGTGTCGGTAATGTGCGTCAGGGAATGCTAGAAACATCGAATGTGAACGTCACAGAAGAACTGGTTAATCTTATTGAAGCGCAACGGGGCTACGAGATGAATTCAAAAGTCATTTCATCGGTGGACCAAATGTTGAGCTACATTAATCAGCAGTTATAACGGTGGAGGTGAGTATGCGCCTGATTATCATGGCCGGGGTTTTAGTGACATTGGCTGCTTGCAGTAGCAACCAGCCAGCACCGATGCCGAATGACCCATACTACGCGCCCGTACTGCCCGAGGAACGTGCAGAACCGGTCGTACCGACGGGTTCACTGTATCAAGCGCAGTACTCCGATAATATGTATTCAGACATCAAAGCGCGTCGATTAGGCGACATTATTACGGTTACCCTTCAAGAGCGTACGACGGCGAGTAAATCGGCGAACGCACAGACCACGAAGGAGAGTAATGTTGACCTACCGGTACCTACGATCCTCGGGCAAGCGGCGACCATTAATGGCAACCCCATTTCTGCCAACTTAGGAGGAACGCGCGATTTTACCGGTGATGCAACCGCTGACCAGAGCAATAGACTATCGGGCGAGATTACCGTGACCGTGATTCGAACGCTGGCGAACGGTAACCTAATTGTGCGTGGCGAGAAATGGTTACGCATTAACACCGGTGACGAGTATATTCGGTTGACGGGTATTATTCGCCCACAAGATGTCAGCGCTGATAACACCATTCCGTCTACTCGCGTGGCGAACGCGCGTATCGAATACAGTGGCACCGGTAGTCTGGCTTCGACTCAAGAGCAAGGCTGGCTCACTCGTTTCTTTAACAGCAGTTATTGGCCGTTTTAACGGATAAGGAGACGCGCTGTGAACTTTCTTAAAGTGATGTTACTTGGACTTGCCATCATGGGTCAGTTAGTGCTGCCGGTGCAAGCATCACGCATCAAAGATATTGCCTCTGTCGCAGGCATTCGTTCAAACCAACTTATCGGCTATGGCTTAGTGGTGGGTCTACCCGGTACGGGTGAGCAAACACCTTTTACCGATCAGACGTTCCGAACCATGCTCGGCAACTTTGGTATCAACGTACCCCAAGGTCAGCGTCCAAAAATTAATAACGTGGCGGCCGTGGCTGTGCATGCCGAAATTCCCGCATTTGCCAAACCGGGTCAAAAAATCGACGTCACCGTATCCTCCGTGGGGAGCGCTGATAGCTTAACCGGCGGCACGCTATTGCAAACCTTTTTGAAAGGCGCCAACGGTGAAGTCTATGCTGTTGCGCAGGGTAGCCTTATTGTTGGCGGCTTGGGCGCAGAGGGCAGCGATGGTTCTAAAATTGTAATCAATACGCCTACCGTCGGCCGTATTCCGGGCGGCGCTATTGTCGAGCGTGAGATCCCCACCGCATTTGCGCAAGGCGACTACTTTACCTTTAATCTGCATGATTCCGATTTTACCACGGCCAAACGTGTCGCTAACACGATCAATGGTTTAGTGGGTGAGGGCATGGCGCAAGCCATTGATGCAACGTCGATTCGTGTTAAAGCACCGCGCGATTTAAGTCAACGAGTGAGCTACATGTCAACGCTTGAAAACTTGCAAGTTGAACAAGCGATGGCGGCGGCGAAAATTATAATCAACGCACGCACGGGCACAATCGTAGTGGGTCAAAACGTGGAGTTACGTCCAGCCGCGGTGGCACATGGCAACATGCAAGTGACTATCACCGAGGACATGCAAGTCGACCAGCCCAATCCGTTTGGTCAAGGTGATACAGCGGTCACCCCACAGAGTGTGGTCGATATACAGCAGGAAGATGCGCGGATGTTTGTGTTTAATCCAGGCACCACACTGAACGATTTGGTGCGAGCTGTAAATCAAGTCGGCGCGGCCCCTGGCGATATCATCGCCGTACTGGAAGCCTTAAAGCAAGCAGGAGCTATTTCCGGTGAGCTCATCGTTATTTAATACCGACGCCACTCGCTTGTATGACCTTGCGCCCAAAGCGCAAGGTACTGGAGCCGTGCTTGATAACCACGCGCTCGACAGTCTTCGTGAACAAGCCTTTGGTGACGATAAAGAGCAAGCCCTGCGCGAGGCGGCGAAACAGTTCGAAGCGATTTTCTTAAACATGGTCATGGGAAGCATGCGTAAAGCCAACGATGTGTTTGCGGAAGGCAACATGCTCAATAGCCGCTACACAAAGATGTACCGCGACATGTATGACCAACAACTCACGTCAGAATTATCAAATCAGGGGTCACTCGGACTCGCGGATCTGATGGTTCAGCAACTGAGCAAGCAAGGTGGATTTGATACGCAGCAACGGGTTGGCGCAAAACTCGATGACCCAAGAGCCGCGGTCGTGAATAATCGCTCCACTCGCTTAAGTGACCAAGGCGGGCGTCCTGTCGGGTTGTTTTACGGAGACACCCGGGTGAATACACTCAATATTGGTGATCAAGCACAACACATTTCCAGCCAAAATGACTTCATCGATGCTTTAAGACCACAAGCCGAAGCGGTTGCCAAAGAAACCGGCTTACCCGCCAAAGCATTGATCGCTCAAGCGGCGTTAGAAACAGGCTGGGGACAGCGCATGGTACCGGGACGGCATGGCGGCTCGAGTAATAATCTGTTTAATATTAAGGCTGATAGTCGTTGGCAAGGCGAACAGTCGCATGTAAACACTTTAGAGTTTGATGGCCACCAAGCCAACAAGCAACGCGCGGCATTTCGTAGTTACCAAAATATTGAGCAAAGTTTACACGATTATGCTAGTTTCATAACAGAACATCCGCGTTATCAACAAGCCGTCGCAGCGGCCGAGGATCCCGCCCAATATATCGAGCAATTACAGAGCGCGGGCTATGCAACGGATCCTAACTACGCCAACAAGGTTAAGTCCATTATGCAACGGTTATAAGCGGCAACTCATTGCCGCTTTACGTAATTTTACACTTAACTTTTTGCTGTCTCTGTCGATAACCGTAATAGACGAAGTATTAGGAGCGACCATTTATGGCGTCATTTGATTTATTGACCAAAGGACAAACTGCGGTTTTAGCGCATCAACGCGCACTCGCGATCACCGGGCAGAACATCAACAACATCAATAACCCGGACTACGTGCGTGAGCGAGCAGAGTATGTCAGTAATCCCTTTGGGGGCTTACGGGGTGTCGAATCGCGCCGCATGATCGACGAATACATTGTTGGTCAATTGAACCGCTCCCATATGGATGTCGCCTTTCAAAACGGTAAACTCGATCAAGCCGAGCCACTCGATTCACTGTTAGGAAACACTGAAAGCAGCATCAATAGTGCAGTGACCAGCTTCTTTAACAGTGTGCAAGATGCCAATAACGATCCCAGCTCATTGACCAATCGGCAAGTCGTGATCAGCGAAGCCGAGGGGTTAATGACACGCATGAGCGACTTTTCTCGTTACTTAAACGATCAAGAGAACATTGTGAACGAGCGTGTGCGTGACTCTGTTCAGCAGATTAACACCTTGTCGAAGAATATTGCCGAGCTCAATAATGAGCTCAAGTTCGGCTCATCTAACGTCAAAGGCTTTGATGCCAACTCACTGCGAAACCAACGCGACCAACAGCTAGAAGAGCTGTCTAAGTTAGTATCGTTTGACGTGGTCAAAAGCGATTCTGACGCGGTGCAAGTCAACTTAAAGAACGGCGTACCATTGGTCTTAAAAGATGGTCGTTATAATATGATCACGGCGAACAGCCAGCCGGATACCGGTCGCGTTGAAATTCAAATTGAGTCGACGAATAGCGCCGATCCCACCAAGTTTTATCTCAAGCCAGATCAGCTAGGTTCTGCGCTTGGTGGTTACATGGATTACCGCGATAATCAGCTGCTTCCCGCGCAACGTCGTATCGGTCAAATGGCGTTACGTATCGCCGACACCATGAATTCGCAAAACCAAAAGGGCATGGATCTCGACAACCAACTCGGGCAAAAACTGTTTGACCTCAGTAGCACCCCCGTGCGCGCTCTGGATTTTGAAGAAAACACCGGCAATGCCAATATTAATGTGGGCCTGTTAGAAGGTAACAGTGCCAAACTGACATCAGACAACCTGCTGATCACAAAAACCGGTGCCGACACCTTTACGGTGCAAGCCGCCGATAACCAAGGGCGTGCCATCAAAAATGCACCTGAAGTGACCATCAGTACCGCCGGCAATCCCAGCGCCATCGCTGTCGAAGAATATGGCGTTGAGCTGACCTCGGCGAATTTTAGCGCCGCAAGCGACGGCGATAAATTCCTCGCCAAACCGGTCGAAGACATCGCGGGCGATATTGGCGTGGCAATTAGCCGTCCAGAAGACCTAGCACTTGCAAAGCCGGTACGTGTCAGCGATGACCTTGAAAACCAAGGCTCGGCTAACATTGAATTGGAGTCTATCAATGGCACCAGTAACTTCTTCGATGCCGCTGGCAAAACACTCGCCGACGGTGCCCCAACCGGCGTCGCGGTCGATGCGGTCAACAGTGATGGCACGTTCGATGTAACGCTGAGTCGCAAAAATGGCAGTGACATCACATTAACGGGTTTAAGTGACCTTAAAAACCTAGCGCAGCAAGCCAACGACCAAGCGGCAGCCAACGGCAACCCGGCACCCTTTGCAGGGTCACCGCTCGACTACGATATCAGTATCAATGGTCAGCCTGCGGCGGGCGACAGCTATTCAATCGAATACAACACCGATGGCTTTGATGACAATCGCAATGGCGAAGCCTTTACCGAGCTACAACAAAACGCGCAGCTACGTCGTTCGTCAGCCGACAGCGACGATGCCAACATGACCTTCGCAGAAGGCTACTCGCGCGTGGTATCTGATATTGGTAGCTACGTTCAACAAACACGCTCGCGCCGCGATGCAGCGCAAGCCATCGAAGCACAAACACAAGCGATGTATGAAGCAAAATCAGGCGTCAATCTAGAAGAAGAAGCCGCCAACTTGATTCAGTTCGAACGCGCGTATAACGCCGCCGCTCGAATCATCACCGTCGCACAACGTACGTTTGACAGCCTGTTAAACGCAGTGGGGTAATAAACGATGCGTATTAGTACTAACTTAATGTTTCAACGTGGACTCGACTCACTACAGCGCTCCGAGAGCGCGCTGTATAAAGTGCAGCAACAGCTCACTCGTCAGACCAAAATACTGTCACCATCAGATGACCCGATTGCTAACTCGCAAGTCATGAACCTCAACAATGCGCTGGCGCAGAACGAGCAATTCATGCGCAACAGTACCAGCCTCGAGGCCAACTTACGCCAATCAGAGGCCAACCTCGATGGCGTAAACAGTGGCCTGCAACGCGCGCGCGAACTCGCCGTTGGCGTCGTGAATGGCAGTTATAGCGCCGACGATCGCAAAGCCGTCGCAAAAGAGCTACGCGCTATCGAAAAGCAATTGGTTGACCAAGCCAATGCCCGCGACGCACAAGGCGAATACATGTTCGCCGGCTTTCAAAGTCGCAAAGAGCCCATGCAATACGACGCGAGCACCCAAAGCTACCAATACGTAAGCGACCAAGGGGCGCGTAACATACAGCTCACCCCCAACCTCAAACTCGCCGCCAACGAACCCGGTAGCAAACCGTTTGCCAACGTATCACAACGCGTCGACATCAACGTCGAGAGCGGCCAAAACCTCGTCGGCGAACTGCGCGTAAGCAACCGCGAGCAATTCACCGACTTTACCGAGCAACAACAAAGTAACGGCAACCCACGCGACTTTAACATCAGCTTTGACGGCGCCGGCAACTACAGTATCGACGACACCAGCGGTAATAACCTCGCCAGTGGCGCCATTACCGATGGCAAAATCAGCTTTAACGGCATGGACATCACCCTCGCTGAAGACGCAAGCCCCAGCGCAAGCGATACCATCAAAATCAGTAATGGCGAACCCATCGGTCGTAACCCCATCACGCTAGTGAGCGATCTCGCCGCCGCACTCGAAGGCAAAGGCACCAACGGCCAATGGGAAGACGAAGCCAGCTGGGCGCTCGACGATCTCAACAAAGCCATGGACAACGTCGTTGGCACCCAAGCCGACATCGGCACCCGCATGAACGTCATGGAATCCGCGCGCACCCAACTCCGCGATGCCGACGTCGTGAACCAAACCGCCCGTGCCGAACTCGCCGATGTTGACTACAACGAAGCCGTCACCGAACTAGTCAAGAACGAAACCCTATACCAAGCATCACAACAAGTGTTTTCGCGTATCAATCAACTAAGCTTGTTTGATTACGTCCAATAAACCTTGAGCTTGGATGCGGGCTGCACCCGCAGGCTGTGATGGCGCTCGCTGCGCTTGCGCCAGGCCTTGCTTGCCTGTACTTCGCACGGCAAGGCTGTGTAAGAGCAAAATAAATGCGGGCCCTCGCTCGTACACAGCCTCGCGCCGCGAAGCGGACGCGAACAAAGCCTGCGGCAAGCGCAGCGAGCCGCATCCAAACCTGGCGGCGAAGCCGCCATCCCCACTAAAAACCCGCGCTAAAAAAAATTAAAATTTTTCCTAAAGGATCCCAACCCCCCGCCGATACCCCTTGTGAGAGGAAATTTTAACCAGGCAAAAAACAAGCCTACCCTTCCTCCAGCTTGGCGACACAATATTGGTAACACCAAGCTTTTGTATCAAACTAAGGGAGCATGAAAAATGGCTTTATACGTAAATACTAACGTCAGCTCGATCAATGCACAGAATCAGCTGGTAAAATCAGGCAACTCGCTTGACCAAGCTTTCCAACGTTTGTCGTCAGGCCTCCGTATTAACAGCGCGGCAGACGACGCAGCTGGTCTACAAATCTCAAACCGTCTGACCTCACAGGTCAACGGCCTAAACGTAGCCACCCGTAACGCAAACGACGGTATCTCACTTGCTCAGACCGCAGAGGGTTCATTGCAAGAGTCTACTAATATTTTACAGCGTATGCGTGAATTGGCACTACAGTCATCGAATGGTTCTAATTCGCAGGCCGACCGCGATGCGCTTCAAAAGGAAGTATCGTCCTTGCAGACCGAGCTTACGCGGATAGCTGACACAACGGCATTTGGTGGTCAAAACATCTTGGATGGTTCTGTTGCTAGTCTTGATTTTCAAGTTGGTTCTGAGGCAAATCAGACTATTAGCTTGGACTTAGGAGATTTTGCAGCGGACGCGCTAGGTGCAAAAGACGGTACAGCAATAAGTGGCTTGGATTTTGAACAAGCTAAGATAGGTGCGGTCGATGAAACATTGACGTTAACAGTTGATGGCAATAACACCGAGATCCAAATATCCAAAGGTGATGGCTTCGAGGATTATGTTGAGAAATTTAATGATGCAGCCAATGATCAAGGAGTATATGCGAGGATTGATGGTAGTGGAGACATTCAGTTTTATGCCGATGCAGACGTAACGGGAGCGACAACTGCGACCATTACGAGTAGCGATAAAACAAACGGGTCATTTTCGGGAGCTACGGCAGGAACTGCCGGCAGTGTAGTAACTGGGGCTATTGTTGGAGCAGTGGATGGAATTGATATCAGCTCAGCAGCTGGAGCTCAGAGTGCAGTTGGTTCAATTGATAACGCGATAGCACAGATCGACGATAAACGGGCAGACTTCGGTGCATTCCAAAACCGTATGCAGAGCACGATCTCTAACTTGAGCTCAATCTCTGAAAACGTATCAGCTGCACGTTCACGTGTACGTGATGCGGACTTTGCGGCAGAGACTGCTAAGTTGACTCAGGCGCAGATCATTCAGCAGGCGTCAACTACTATCTTGGCGCAGGCGAACCAGCGTCCACAGGCTGCATTGTCACTGTTGGGTTAATCCTTTACTGGAAAACCAGCGACGGCTTAAACAGTCTTACGCAATACAAGCGGCTCCTTCGGGGGCCGTTTTTTTTGCTCTGAGGTTGGATGCGGACTGCGCCCGCAGGCTTTGATGTTACTCGCTACGCTCGTAACAGGCTTTGCTTGCCTGTGCTTCGCACGGCAAGGCTGTGTACGAGCAGCTTGTGCACAGCCGCATGGCGCGAAGCGCACATGCACACAGCCTGCGGCAAGCGAAGCGAGCCGCATCCCGACCTGGCGGCGAAGCCGCCATCCCCCCTCAAAAATCTCACACCACAATCATCCACAAATTCAAAAACCATCCCCTAAACTGCAATAACCCCTCACAACCCAACACAAATAATGAATTATCAAAAACTCTGGCTTTGGCAGCATTCCCTTGATATTGCCATCGATATAATGGAAACCTTCCAGCACAGCAAAAATTTCAGTTTTAAAGACCAGGTATTCCGCAGCGCCATTTCGATACCCAGTAATATTGCCGAAGCTATGACACGAGACACACCCGCTGACCGGCGAAGAATCCTCTATTACGCTATCGGTTCATGCGCAGAACTCGATACACAATTGCAGATAGCTTTACGATTAAAGTGGATTGAGGCAAAGCAGCGAGAACAGTGGCGTCGGGCGCTACGACAGATTTATGTTGGACTTCACCGACTTCGCGGGAAACTGGAGCAAAGCCGGGATGCGAGCTACGCCCGCAGGCTATGATGTTACTCGCTCCGCTCGTAACAGGCTGTGCACGTGTCGCTACGCTCCACGTGGCCATGCACAACCCGCTCGTACAAGGCCTCGCGCCGCGAAGCGGACGCGAACAAAGCCTGCGGCAAGCGCAGCGAGCCGC
>NZ_CAXGLS010000037.1:0-24846 GCF_964010655.1 uncultured Idiomarina sp. | reverse complement strand
TTCAATCCGTGGCCGGAGACCGCTTCAAAATGGGTGTCCTGCTTTACGACGGAGATCACACGACAGCCTTTGGTGACCATCTTTACGCCGTACCGCTGGGAGCCCTTTGGTCATGACGTCGCATTACGCCATCGGTCAACTGGCCAAGACCGCTGGCGTCAATGTCGAAACTATCGGCTATTACGAACGCCAAGGTCTCATCACGCAACCGCCGAAAACAGCCCTAGTGCAAGTGAAAAGTTTAATTCACCCCTAACTACGCTTCACATCATCCCGACCATCTTTTCCATAAGTATCATCAAGCATTTCGGAGAGCTTGACTCTGTAGTGGCTACAGGGTTTATAATGCGATTAATTATCATTAACAATCGTATAAGTAGAGATATCGACCATGCTAATTCGCTGGATGCCCCATTTTACAGATCAGAGATGGTCAATGGTGAAAGCCATGCGGCTATGCCTGCTGTTATCGTTTGCGTTGCTCACAAGCGTCAGTCATGCGGCCGATAACAGCCATCGCCAAATTCGACAATTGGCTCAACTGGCTGAGTACATCGGTGCTGACTATGTTGCTGCGGTAGATCACAACACGGTGGTCAATCTCGATGAATACCAGGAAATGCTTGAGTTTGCGCAATTACTGGTCGATAAAAGCGCAATGATTGCCAAGCCCGCCCTTGATTCTCACAATCTACAAGCCGAAGCGGGCGCTCTACAGCAAGCGGTTCAAAACAAACAGGACGTTCGCCTTGTTCGCCAACTGAGCACTCAACTGCGGCGCTCTTTACTGGCCTTGATGCCGCAATCCACATTGCCAGATCGCTTGTCGCCCAAAAGGACGGTTGAATCGTTATTCAAGGATAACTGTACAACTTGTCATGGCTTAACGGGAAAAGGTGATGGGACTCTGTCAACGCAGCTGAATCCCGCACCCACCAATTTTACCGATAAGGAACGGGCGTCGAATCGATCAGTTCTCGGGCTGTTTGATGCCATATCCAATGGTATCGATGATACTGCGATGCCTGGCTTTAATCAGCTGACCGAGCAACAACGCTGGTCACTGGCATTCTACGTAGGCAGCCTGGCGTTTCAGTCTAACCCCAAACCATCTGTCAACGATTCGAATATTTCTTTGTCCCAACTCGTCAACTTCAGCCCAGCACAGATTGCCGCCGGGCAGTCGCAAGAGGTCGAATATCTTGCCGAGTGGCTGCGCGCCCATCCAGAGCAATTGTTTGACAAGCAACAAAACCCTCTTGCCATCAGCCGCGAGCGTTTAATGGCCGCCCATGCCGCTTACCAGAAAGGTGATTATCAAGCGGCCAGCGAACTGGCAATCAGTGCTTATCTGGACGGCTTTGAGCTGGTTGAAAACAGTTTGGACACGCAAGATCCAACGCTTCGTAAAAATATTGAAGTCAATATGATGAAGTTGCGCCAGGTCATTAACCGGGCACAACAGAACGGTGAGTTGGACGCCCTCATGACGGAAACACTGGCGCAGTTGAGTGAAGCTGATCGCCTACAGAATGAATCGACCTTATCCGGTGGGACGTTATTTACGGCCAGCTTGATCATCTTGTTGCGCGAAGGGTTGGAAGCCCTGCTGGTCATCATTGCATTGATGACCGTGCTGATCCGTACGCAACGACAAGATGCCCTCAAATACGTACACACCGGTTGGATCGTGGCACTCCTGTCGGGCGGTGCAACCTGGGTAGCAGCCCAGTCGTTGATCAGTATCAGTGGGGCTAGTCGAGAGGTGATGGAGGGCGTCGCCGCATTGTTCGCAGCGCTGGTATTGTTTTATGTCGGGATCTGGATGCACAGCAAGACCCATGCGGCGCAATGGCAGGCTTACATACAGAAGCACGTCAATGAGCGGCTGAAATCCGGCACTCTGTGGGGGCTGGCAGCGCTCTCTTTCATTGCAGTCTATCGGGAAGTCTTTGAAACTGTCTTATTCTATGAGTCTCTCCTGACACAAGCGGTCGAGGCACAATATTCAGTTGTTGCCGGAGGCTTTTTGCTTGGTGTTGCCATGCTGGCTGTGTTGTCCTGGGTGCTGATCCGGTATTCAATCAAGCTACCCATTGCCAGGTTTTTTTCGACGACGACCTACCTGCTCTTAGCGCTGTCTTTTATTTTAACAGGGAAAGGGATTTCCGCATTACAGGAAGCGGCCCTCATTGGAATGTCGCCGTTACCGGTGAACGTTGATTTGAGTTGGATAGGCCTCAAATCCACTTGGCAGGGGATCACGGCACAGGCCTTGATCCTGGTGGTGTTTATGGTGTTTATCTGGGGATCAAAAGTGAAGCAGCGCTTGCGTCCGTAAGTTTCCAAAGCGCCAGGCATGAAGGGCTTACCGGTTACCGCTTCGGAGTCCGATTAGCTGACAAATTGTGCAAAATGCCACACTGCTCAACGGTTCGCTCATTTGAGCAGCTGTTGCGCAAGGTTTTTAACTGTTGTCGAAGGTGGCTGAGTTCTTGAATTCGGGCTTCCACTTGCTCGATGTGTGTGTCGATCATTCGGTTGACGTCATCGCATTGTGTGTCAGGCGATCCGGTTAACGCTAACAGTTGCCGGATCTCTGATAAAGCGAGGTCAAGATTGCGGCAGTGCTTGATAAACATCAGCCGTTCAATGGCAGTTGCATCATACAAACGAAAATTCCCTTCGCTGCGCTGGGTAGATGCCAACAACTGTTCTTTTTCATAATAACGAATTGTCTGCACTGAGCAGCCGGTCATTTTCGCCAGTTCACCGATTTTCACCGCATTGATCTCCAACACTTGACTCTATAGTTACAATAGAGTTTAAACTGGGCACTACGGGTATAACAAGGGCTTTTTATGGCAGAGCAATGCAGCGGCACCTGCGGGACTGTGAACAATTCAGAGGGTTGTGTCACTCAGGATTCAGTAGACAAAGCAAAGATAGATACCGGTTATGTTAGCGAATACCGTGTAGCCAAGATGGATTGCCCTTCGGAAGAAGGCATGATCCGCATGGCGCTGGATAGCGTTAACCCAAAGGTGACGTTGGAATTTGATACCCCCAATCGAAAGGTTCGCATTTTTCACGGTGACAACGCGGCAACCATTGAGGCTCGAATGCACGCGCTTGGACTGGGGGCGACGCTTGAGCACACTCATCCAGTGGAAAATAATGTCTTCATCCAGGCTCAAGTATCGGCCCAACAAACGTCACAAAATGAAGCCCGTATACTCAAATGGTTGTTAGTCATTAATGCGGTCATGTTTGCGGTTGAAATCACGGTCGGCTGGCTGGCTCAATCCACGGGATTAATCGCCGACTCACTGGATATGTTTGCCGATGCTGCGGTGTATGGCGTATCGCTTTATGCCGTTGGGCACAGCGTTCGGATGAAGCTGCGCGCCGCACATTTGTCCGGCTGGTTGCAGGTGATATTAGCCTTAGGCGCCTTGAGTGAAGTATTGCGGCGATTTTGGTATGGCAGCGAGCCAGTTTCCAGCCTGATGATGAGCTTCGGTTTGGTCGCATTGATGGCTAATGCTTGGTGTTTGGTATTGATTGCTAAAAACAGAGATGGCGGTGCACACATGAAGGCGAGTTGGATTTTCTCCGCCAACGATGTCATTGCCAATCTTGGCGTCATTTTGGCGGGCTTTTTGGTCGCTTGGACGGGATCGCGGTATCCGGATTTACTGATCGGCCTCCTTATTGCTGTGATTGTGCTCAGTGGCGCACGTCGAATTTTACAACTTAAGTCCTAAGGTGCGGACCAAGTGGCTAAATTCAACGCTTTTACCGGCCGGACCTCTAAAAGACAGAAAGTTTTGTAACTTCGAAGGGTTACGGTTCAAAACTTACTTCACTTACAATTATAATTACTTATCAGATAGTTAGCCTTAATTTGGCGATTATTGTACAAATCCCGGTGTCCCCTCTAAAACCGTCAGATCTCGATAGCCTGCCAGTCATTCAACGCGATGGACGGCCAGTATTTTTATCATCAGTTGCTGATATTGTGGAAACGGTGGATACGAGTACTGTAAGGCGCGTCGATAGTCGTCGCACTGTCACTTTAAATATCATTCCACCTGACTCGGTTGCCTTGGAGCAAGGTGTCGAGCAAGTTCGCAACGATGTGATTGGCTATTTGCGTGAACAAGGAGTCATACCTAACGACATGACTACGCAGTTGTCAGGTGCAGCGGACCAGCTTGCTGAGACACAAGCCGCATTGATGGAGAATTATCTGTTAGCGGTGGCTATTGTTTATTTACTCATGGTGGCCATTTTTGCTCATTGGGGACATCCGTTACTGATCATGACGACGATTCCTATGGGCATCAGTGCAGGTATCGCTGGGTTAGCCCTGCTTAATGGAGTTGGCTTATTTCAGCAACCTTTCGATATGATTACGATGCTGGGTTTCCTAATTCTCATGGGTACCGTGATCAATAACCCCATACTCGTTATTGAGCGCACGCTTTATTTAAAGCATCAACAAGCGTGTTCGGTTCAAGATGCGTTGAGCGGCGCATTGAAAAGTCGTATTCGCCCTATTGCCATAACGACAGTAACCACCTTATGCGGTATCGCACCGTTAGTGTTCATCCCGGGCGAAGGTACCGAGCTTTATCGCGGCGTTGGCACCATCGTGATGTTTGGCTTAATGGGGGCTGCCATCGTTACAGTAACGACGTTACCGGCATTAACGGCACTATTCTTGCGAAGTAAACTCAGTAAATGAGCTCATTTGTAGCGACAAGACCTTGTCTACAACCGGCGCAAGTTGGGTAAGATCAACGCTGGGGTATCCGCTAACGATATACTCCAGCGTTAACTCACTATCGCTGAAGGTCAAGGTCATCGTACCGTTTAACCCCAATCCCTGCAGCGGACCTAAGCCGCCTGTGAGACGAAGTACACGGCCGGGATCGACATAGGCAACGGTCATATGTTGAGCTTGTCTATCCCCTGCTATCTCGCAAAAACAGCCGCCGGCGACAGGGTCAATTGTCAGCGTGCCGTCGGCACCAAACCAAGTGTGATCAACAGGCCACCAGCTATCAATGTCATCGACAAATACGCGATATGCATTTGTCGCGCCGTCTTCATAGCGATGCGTTTGTTTGATATGAAAACCCGTACTGTCACTTGATACAACGTCTGCCGAAGCAAAAGGTGATAAGAATAACGCGCTCACTAGGAAGGACAAGTGTGTGGTTTTTCGCATAGTTATCTCGTTAATATTTTAATTAAACGAGCATAGCATAGCGGACATAAAAAAAGCGGCAATATCATTGCCGCTTTTTTTCTTAGGGGTCAAAGCTGGACTTATTGACCAGGCATCAACACGGCATCAATCACGTGGATCACGCCATTTTTAGCTTTGATATCCGCTTTAATCACCATCGCGTCATTAATCATCACGCCATTTGTTGCATCAACGGCAATAGTAGAGCCCTCAACGGTTTCTACATCGGTGGTTTTACCTTTGATGTCTGTGCTCATAATGTTGCCAGGTACTACGTGATAAGTCAGTACCGCACGCAACTTATCTTTGTCTTTAAGCAACTCGTCAAGTGCGCCGTCTGGCAGCTCCGCGAACGCATCATTAGTCGGTGCGAACACGGTAAATGGACCGTCACCTTTTAATGTGCCTACTAAACCGGCTTCTTTAATAGCCGTGACTAGGGTTGAGAACTGCGGATCTTTAGATGCAATTTGTACAATATCCTAATCACCTTTCATCTCTTTTTTACCACCGTGATGATCGGCCAACGCTTGGGTTGATGAAAATGCGAGTACACCGCCTACTACTGCAAACATGAATTTACGAAACATAATATGCCTCCTCGAATAATTAGGGCATCGAATAATACGACGGCGTGTTTGATTTCGATTAAAAATAAAACTGTAAATGTTCTGTAATTTTGCCGATAAACCTATTTAGGAAGCGTTATCTGCATTGGAGCAAACATGGCTATACTCAATCGCTACTCGATCGTTCAACGACTCATTGCCCTACTCGGCATCGCAGCTATTGGCACCGCACTGATGGTTGCCTTTATGATGTTTATTCTGCGTGGTGTATTTGTCGATGAGGAAAAACACAAACTTGATGCCGTGCTGGATTCTGCGATAAGCGTTATAAGCTACTATCATAGTCTTCAAGAACAAGGTGAACTGACGGAAACTGAAGCCAAACAACGCGCGTTTGCCCGTCTTAATGAAATCCGCTACGAGGGAGAAGAATATATTTTCACCATCAACCGTAGCGGTGACATGGTGCAACATCCGTTTGCTAAGCAGCTTGTTGGGACAAATGTACTCGATTACAAAGATCCCAACGGTACGCGGCTATTTCAACAAATGGTGGACGGGGTAAAAAATCAAGATCGCGCAACGGTTGAATATATTTGGCAAAAAGGTGCCGATAAGAATAATTTGGTTGATAAGATCAGTCGAGTGCAAGTTTTTCAGCCATGGAACTTGATTGTCGGCACCGGCCAATACGTTGATAACATCGCCGCCCTACTTTGGGCGCAATTCTTTAAGCTAGTGTTACTGGCGATATTTCTATCCGTGCCATTGCTCGTTCTCTTTTTATTAATTATTCGAAGTATCGTACGTCCATTAAAAGCCATTAATCAAGCGATGGAAAATATTTCCGAAGGTGACGGTGATCTCACCAAACGACTTGAGACTCAAGGCAATGACGAACTCACTCGAGTGGCTGAGTCATTCAATACCTTTGTTCATAAAATCCAGCAGCTTGTCACCAATGTGCAGGATTCGGTTGACGCTGAGCAGGCGGCGGCTGAGCAGTTGGCAAAATTATGTGATTCGAGTTCTTCGCAAACCGAGCGCTTAAGCCAACAAACCGAAGCCGTTGCTACAGCCGTCAATGAGCTTACATCTTCCGCCGGCGAAGTCGCAGATCATGCGCGCGAAGCAGCGGAATCAGCCAGTGTCGCGGATGAGCAATCGGGTCGTTCAGCCACCACAGTTCGGCGCGCCGTTCAGAACATTGATGAGTTGACACAACGTTTGAATCAAGCCAATCAACATGCAAAAACCTTGACGGAAGGTTCTAAGGAGATTGGCGACATTCTGAATGTTATTATCACAATTGCTGAGCAAACCAACTTGCTTGCGTTAAACGCCGCTATTGAAGCGGCTCGAGCGGGTGAAGCGGGACGGGGCTTTGCTGTGGTTGCAGACGAAGTTAGGCAGTTGGCGACCAAGACACAGAAATCGACGGATGAAATTGGCAGCATTGTCGACAACATTCAGCGCGCCATTAGTGATGTAACGAATATTATACGCGAAGCTGAATCAAGTTCTGAGCAAACCCGCGGTGAAACCATCGAAGCCGAACAAGCCATTAGTCAGATCCAAGAGGCTGTCGCAAATATCTCAGGAATGAATGTACAAATTGCGTCTGCAACGGATGAGCAAAGCCGTGTAACGCAAGACATTAGTCAGAATATAACGTCGATAAGTACGCTGACACATGACACTAAAGACGCGAGCCAACAGGTAAAACAAGTGTCTGATTCACTTATTAAAAACAGCGTTGATTTGAGTCAAATGATACGGCGGTTTCGCGTAAAATAGCCTTTTAGTTTATGGGGATATTGTTAATATGTCCTCTGTACGTTTATAGCCGTAAGGTGTAAACTATTGGCACTTTTACAAGGGAGCTGACTTTTATAAGTAAGCGGGTAAAAGTCGTCTTTTTCCTGAACTCAATCACCGCGGAATATCAAGATGAGTGAAACACTTCAAAACCAACCGATCGAATATAATATGAAGGTCGTTCGGCAGTTTACTGTCATGACCATTATTTGGGGTATCGTCGGCATGGGCTTGGGCGTGCTTATTGCTGCACAACTTGTGTGGCCTGAGCTGAACTTTAATACGCCTTGGCTTACCTACTCTCGCCTTCGTCCACTTCATACCAATGCCGTTATTTTTGCTTTTGGTACCAGTGCATTATTTGCAACCTCCTACTACGTTGTTCAAAAGACATGTAAAACCAAGCTGTTCTCGGACCGCTTAGCAACGTTTACATTTTGGGGTTGGCAGGCTGTTATCGTGGCGGCAGTTATCACATTGCCCATGGGCTTAAGCACTACAAAGGAATATGCTGAGCTTGAATGGCCGATTGATATCCTGATTGCCGTTGTGTGGATTGCTTATGCAATCGTATTCTTCGGTACGTTAGCGATTCGTAAAACCTCGCACATCTATGTTGCAAACTGGTTCTACGGTGGCTTTATCGTGGTTATCGCGATGCTACATATCGTGAATAGCATGGCGATTCCGGTCAATTTCGTTAAGTCGTACTCAATTTACTCGGGTGCGGTCGACGCCATGATTCAGTGGTGGTATGGACACAATGCGGTAGGTTTCCTGCTCACAGCCGGTTTCTTGGGTATGATGTATTACTTCGTACCTAAACAAGCTGAGCGCCCTGTCTACTCATACCGTTTATCGGTCGTTCACTTCTGGGCCCTTATCTCACTTTATATTTGGGCAGGTCCTCACCACCTTCATTACACTGCGCTTCCAGATTGGACTCAATCAGTGGGTATGGTGATGTCTGTAATCTTGTTCGTACCTTCTTGGGGCGGCATGATCAACGGTATTATGACCCTGTCTGGCGCATGGCACAAACTGCGTACTGACCCCATCTTGCGTTTCTTGATTGTTTCTCTATCGTTCTACGGCATGTCGACTTTCGAAGGCCCGATGATGGCGATTAAGTCTGTAAACGCCCTATCGCACTACACGGACTGGACCATTGGTCACGTTCATTCAGGTGCCTTGGGTTGGGTTGCGATGATTACAATCGGTTCAATGTACTACTTAGTTCCACGTTTGTTTAATCAGAAACAAATTCATAGTATCAAGTTGGTCAACGTGCACTTCTGGCTACACACGATCGGCGTAGTTTTCTACATCGTTTCGATGTGGATTTCAGGCGTAATGCAAGGCTTGATGTGGCGTGCAACTAACGCTGACGGCACCTTGACTTACAGCTTTGTTGAGGGCGTACAAGCTTCATATCCGTTCTGGACGGGCCGCTTTATCGGTGGTTTGTTTATTATCATAGGTATGCTGCTAATGGCTTACAACTGTTATCAAACCATCCGTGCCGGCCGTCGTGAGACTGCCGCAGGTAACGTCGTACGAACAGCCTAAGGGAGATAACAATGAGTCGTGTAAAACATGAATTTGTAGAAAAGAACCTTGGCTGGTTGTCTGTTTTGATGATTATCGCAGTGTCGATTGGTGGTCTTGTAGAGATCACCCCACTGTTATTTCAAAGCCAAGTACAAGAGCCGGTTAAAGGTTTGAAACCTTACACCGCACTTCAGTTAGAAGGCCGCGATATTTACATGCGTGAAGGTTGCTCTAACTGTCACAGCCAGATGATTCGTCCGTTCCGTGCAGAAACCGAACGTTACGGTCACTATTCACTGGCAGGTGAAAGTGTTTGGGACCACCCTTTCTTGTGGGGCTCAAAGCGTACTGGACCTGACTTGGCTCGTGTAGGTGGTCGTTACAGTGATGATTGGCACTATGTGCATTTGATGAATCCACGTAACGTTGTACCTGAGTCAAATATGCCTGCCTTCCCTTGGTTAGCTGAAAACACGTTAGATGGTGCTTACACAGCTAAGAAAATGGAAGCACTTCGTACATTAGGCGTTCCTTATACGGATGAAGATATCGCTGGCGCAAAAGAAGCTGTTCAAGGTAAGACCGAGATGCAAGCGCTTATTGCTTATCTTCAATCACTCGGGACCGCTCTGAAACGCGCGGATAACGAATGAGTTACGAAGATTACGGCACTTGGCGGGGACTCTTCTCCATCGTGATTTTGGTAATTTTTATTGCCATCGTACTTTGGGTTTACCTGAGCCGCCGCGCCAACAAACAATTTGATGAGGCTGCTAACTCAATCTTTGACGAGAATGAGTCGGAGTCCTCATCTAACGAAAATAGCGAGAAACCGGAGTCCAAGAAAGATGAGTAACTTCTGGAGTGCATGGATCATTGTTCTAACGTTGGGGTTGTTGTTTGTCCTCATCTGGCTATTGCGTTGGAACATGAAAAACTATACGGACATCGATGAAGGCCAGGAGATGGACCATGAGTTCGATGGCATCGTTGAAGTCAATAACCCACTACCTAAATGGTGGACCTACTTGTTCTGGGCGTGTTTTGCTTGGGGCTTTGTTTACCTAGCACTGTATCCGGGGCTTGGTAAGTTCGACGGTTTGTTAGGTTGGAAAAGCTCGAACCAAGATGTGCAATCGTTAGCTGAGTCACGTGCAGCCATGAAAGCTTCAAAAGATGACGGCTCTATCGTTCAGTACGACCGCGAAGTGCGTGATGCTGAGGAAGAGTTTGGTCCAATTTTCGAAGCCTATGCTCAAACGCCGATTCAAGAGCTGATCAAAAATGAGGACGCTTTAGAGGTGGGCCAGCGCCTATTCCTGCAAAACTGTTCTCAGTGTCACGGTTCAAACGCAATGGGCGGACGTGGCTTCCCTAACCTGACTGATGACGACTGGTTATATGGCGGTACTCCGCACGACATCAAGACGACCTTGCTTAACGGTCGTCAAGGCAACATGCCTGCATGGGGTGAACAGTTCAGTGATCAGGAAATTACTGAGTTAGCGAACTATGTAGCGAGCCTAAGTGGTCGTGAACGTGACCCAGAACTCGTTGCCGCAGGTAAGAAAAACTTTGCGGTCTGTTCAGCGTGTCACGGTCCAAATGGTAAAGGTAACCAGCAGCTAGGCGCGCCTAATTTGACTGATAATGTTTGGTTGTACGGTGGTTCTATTGCCACTATCGAGGAAACTTTACATTACGGAAGAAACGGTGTGATGCCAGCGTGGAAAGATATTCTCGGAGAGGATAAAATACACGTTGTCTCAGCGTACATTTACAGCTTGTCTCACGATGAGTAAGTAAATCTGGTTTAAAGCCCCGCTACGGCGGGGTTTTTTGTTAAAGAGGATTATTATTATGCAGAAACCCTGGTATAAGCAGTTTTGGCCTTGGTTTCTAATCGCCCTGCCCGTAACCGTCATGTGCGTGTGTGCGACGATTATTTACCTCTCTGCATCCCAAGGTGGTTTTTCAATGGTAGTCGATGACTACTATAAACGCGGCAAAATGATCAACGCGGTCATTGAACATGTAGAAAAAGCAAAAAAACTGGGAATTTCATTTAATGTCACCGCTCACGACGGTAAGTTCACGTTGCAATATGCGTCTGGACAGCCTAGCGAACTCTCAGCACTCACGGTTGAGTTTGTCCATGCAACGCAATCCACTAAAGATTTTACTCGTCAAGTGACGGTTGGTGCAGATGGTGTGTATCGAACCGATATACCTGCCGACATTTCAGGCAAATACACGATTACCGTGACACCTCACAGTGCTGATTGGAAAGTCAGTGAACAGTTTTATTTTCCATTAGACAAAGCCACGTTGTTGGAGCCGAACCTCTATGGCGTCTGACGTTGAAGACGGCGTTTGTTTTCACTGTTTGCAACCGATACCGCACGGCGTCGAGCTATCGGTTGCGTTCCAAGGTGACGACAAAGCGGTGTGTTGTGCTGGCTGCCAAGCGGTCGCTGAAACCATCATTGAACATGGTTTAACAGCTTATTATAAACATCGTGATTTAGATAAACCTCAACAAACGCCATTATTACCCGAGCAACTCAAAGAACTCGACGTATATGACAACCCTGACGTTCAGTCAGATTTTGTCCGAAACACGGGTGATCATAGTAAGCAAACCACCCTTACCGTGAATAATATCACCTGTGGTGCCTGTGCATGGCTTATCGAGCGAGAACTTGCAAAAACACCCGGGATGATTAAATCGGTCGTTAACGTGAGTAACCAACGTCTTCACATAGAGTGGGACGGTAGCATAATCAAGTTAAGTGATATCATAGCCCGCCTCGCCCGTATTGGGTATCAAGCTCTACCCTTTCAGCAGAACCAAATAGAAGCCAACATCAACGCGCGGCGCAAAGGATTTATTAAACGGTTGGGTGTCGCTGGCTTAGCCACCATGCAAGTCATGATGATTGCCTTCGCTCTTTATTTTGGCGTGGTTTCCGATCTTGACCCAACAACTCAACAATATCTGTGGGTTGTCAGTTTAGTGTTTGCAACTCCCGTGATCTTATACAGTGGCCAGCCTTTTTATAAGAGCGCGCTAAAAAGTATTCAGGCGGGTAGCGTTAACATGGACGTTCCCGTCAGTATCGCGTTAATCGGTGCATACATTGCAAGTTTATATGCAGTCATTATCGGACGCGGTGAGGTCTATTTTGAATCGATCTCGATGTTTACCTTTTTCCTGCTGACGGGTCGTTTTTTAGAGTTGTTAGCCAAAGAAAAGGCTCTCAAATTTTCTACCAATCGCCTTACTTACATGCCCAACTTGGCGCACCGTGAATATGATGGTGGACTAGAGGATATTGCAGCCAAACAACTCAAAATTAACGACATTATTGTTATTAAACCTGGCGAAACCATTCCCGCGGACGGCGTTCTCTTGAGCGATAAGGCCTCGGTCGATGAAAGCTTGCTGACGGGAGAAAGTCGCCCAGTCACCAAAGCAACCGGTGACGGTATTGTAGCAGGCTCGGTTAATCAAAGCGCGACACTGAGAATTAAAGTCACAGCTACCGCTCAACAAACCGTATTGGCTGGCATTGTTGCTATGCAAGATGCTGCTTTAGCCGACAAGCCCAAAGTGCAGAAAGCGATTGACCATATCGCGCAGTATTTTGTGATGACGCTGCTTGCGATCGCCGCGGTTACTTTTTTAGTGTGGTCTTGGTTTGATCCCGATCATGCCCTGTGGGTGACCTTGGCAGTATTGGTAGCTACTTGTCCGTGCGCCCTGTCGTTAGCCGCGCCCACATCGATTACAGGCGCCGTGCATCGACTCAATCGGATGAACGTTTTAGTCAAAGGTGCACAGCTGCTTGAGAGCGTAAAACACCTCGATACGGTGGTATTTGATAAAACCGGTACACTCACTTACGGTCAATTTAAACTGATCGCACGTGAAGACTATGCCGACATCGATACGATAAATGCGATTGTAAGTGGTTTAGAGCAGCGCTCTGAACACCCGATTGCGGCCGCTTTATCTCAGTTAAGCGATCAACCCATATCACCTGATGCCATTCAAAATTATCCTGGACAAGGCATACTGGCGGAAATTGCTGGCACCGACTATCGATTAGGTCGTTGCGAGTTTATCCAAATCTGGCACCCCAACTGGCAACCCAAGCGACAAAGCAATGTTATTTTAGCCAACCGTCAAGCTGTGTTGGCAGAATTTCAGGTAGACGATGAGGTGCGAGAGGATAGCCATGACGTCATTTGTGCGTTAAAACTGCAAGGTATCCGAACCATCATGTTAACGGGTGACAGCGACGCACGGGCTCAAACACTTGCCTCTCGGTTGGACATTGACGAGGTGCTCAGCGAGCAGTCGCCAGCTGATAAGGTTGATACCATTAAGTCACTGCAGCAACAAAAGCATACTGTTTGGATGATCGGTGACGGGATTAATGACAGTCCCGTTTTAGCACAAGCGGATCTTTCAATGACCTTTGCTCATGCATCCGATATGGCGCAAACAGCGGCGGATGTGGTGTTACTTAATGACCAACTAACACGTGTATTGGATGTTATCGAAACGGCACGAAAAACGCGTATCATTATGCGTGAAAACTTTATCTGGGCAGCAGGCTACAATCTGACCATTTTACCTATTGCTGCGTTGGGTTTAGTTGCGCCGTGGGCGGCCGCATTGGGTATGTCGTTAAGCTCGTTAGTCGTGGTGGCAAACTCACTAAGGTTGTACCGTTTATGAGTGTTATTTACGCATTAATTCCTGTCGCTATCCTATTTGTCATTTTAGCCGTCGTTATCTTTTTTTGGGCTGTACGCTCAAATCAATTTGAAGACATTGAACGTCAAGGTATGACGATTCTAATGGATGACGATGACGAAAAAGAGCAAAAAAAGCCAAACGATGACCGATCAGATTAATTGGTTTACTCCTCTTTTGATGGGGCTTGCGGGAGCGGGCCATTGCTTGGCGATGTGTGGCGGCCTTGCCGCAGCCATGGGTGTTAATCAGAACCGCCTAACTGTGTTTGTTTATAATTTAGGCCGTCTTACATCCTATTCGTTGTTAGGCGCTATTATGGGTGGCGCAGTAGCATTACTCGCGCCCGACACGCCCTACACGACCCCTTTTCTTAGAATTTTTGCCGCCACCATGATGATACTATTAGGTCTATACTTAGCTGGGTGGTGGCCAATACTGGTTAAACTTGAGTCATTAGGTCGCCCGGTATGGCGTAAGCTCCAGCCGTTCGCCGCAAAACTGCGTGGACAACACGGATTACTGCCTGCTTACCTTGCGGGCATGTTTTGGGGCTGGTTACCTTGCGGTTTAGTGTACAGTGCATTGAGTTACGCAGCGGTTTCGGGTAGTGCCTTTAGTGGCGCAGGTTATATGGCTTTATTTGCTCTAGGTACGTTTCCCGCGATGATCGGTTTGGGATTAATTAGCCAGCATGTTGCTCAGCTATTCAGAAGCCAAGGGGTTAGAACAGCCTTAGGCGTCATGATGCTACTCTACGGCCTATGGTCGCTTTTGATCGTAATCAAAGCGTTGCTACAGGGTTAATGCTGATCACTGGTATAGCATTCATTATTGCGCTAAGTTAATGGTAACAATCATTGGTTATGTGTGTGGGAGCATAACATGGAACGATTTAAACGGATTCTCGTCGTGGTTGACCCCGCAGATGAAGAGCACAAAGCGATAAACCGATCATTGCATATCGGTCGTTTAACGCAGGCAAAAATCAGCCTACTCCTCTCTATTTATGATTTCTCTTATGAAATGACAACGATGTTATCGCGCGATGAACGCGATACGATGCGCACAAACCTGATCGCTGATCGTCGAGCCTGGATTGCCGACTTACTAGAGGGCTTTGATACGGATGGGCTCGATATTGATATTACTGTCGTTTGGCATAACCGCCCGTTTGAAGCGATCATCGAGCATGTTCAAAAGCTCGAAGCGGATCTGTTGGTCAAAGCAACGCAAGTTCAACCGAGTTTTCAAAATCTATTATTCACCCCGACCGACTGGCACTTACTGAGAAAGGCGCCCTGCCCAGTCTTGTTGGTCAAGGAACATGCTTGGCCACAACATGGACAAGTGTTGGCCGCCATACACAGTGGTTCGGAAGAGCACGAGCACCAACAGCTTAATGACCGTGTTGTAGATACCGCTCAAGCAATGACTGAAGTTCTCAATGCAAGCTTGCATTTAGTGAATGCCTACCCGGCGGCACCTATTAACGTCGCGGTAGAGATTCCCGAATTTGACGTGACTCAATATAGCGACGAACTCGAAAAACATCACAAAAATGCAATGGCTAACTTTGCTCGTAAATACCGTATACCTAATGCACAACAGCATGTCGAACAAGGTTTGCCTGAACAAGTGATTCCCGACTTAGCTAAACGACTGGATGCAGAACTTGTCGTTTTAGGGACGAAAGGACGGACTGGCTTTTCGGCGGCGCTGTTGGGAAATACCGCTGAACATGTACTAGAGCGTCTTAACTGTGATGTCCTTGCTATAAAGCCCGCTGATTTTAAATCGCCAGTGGCATAATAAACAGTGGTTCGCTATAATCGCGCCCTATTTTTCGACGATATCAATATAGGCGTGAGTGGGTATGCAAACGGATCGCACTGAAGCGAAAAAACAGTACGGTTTTAATAAACTGCAAAAGCGCATCCGCAGAGAGACCGGTAAGGCGATTCAGCAGTTTTCAATGATCGAGCATAACGACAAGATCATGGTTTGCCTCTCGGGAGGCAAAGATAGCTACACCCTGCTCGACACCCTAATGTACCTAAAGCGTGTGGCCCCGATCAGTTTTGATATTGTGGCAGTTAACCTGGATCAGAAGCAACCTGGGTTCCCTGAGCACGTGTTACCCAATTATCTCAATAGCCTCGGTGTTGATTACGAAATTGTTGAGGAAGACACCTATAGCATCGTAAAAGACAAAATCCCCGAAGGAAAAACCACTTGCTCACTCTGTTCACGCTTACGCCGAGGGATTCTATATAAAACGGCTAAGCGATTAGGCGCTACTAAAATTGCGCTTGGTCACCACCGCGATGACATGATAGAAACGCTGTTTTTAAATATGTTTTATGGTGGGAAACTGAAATCGATGCCGCCGAAGTTAGTCAGCGATAATGGCGAACACGTGGTTATCCGACCACTGGCTTTTTGCCGGGAGAAAGACATTGCACGTTATTCTGAGGCGATGGCGTTTCCAATAATTCCATGCAACTTGTGTGGTTCACAGGAAAATCTTCAGCGCAAAAATATCAAGGCAATGTTAAATCAATGGGACCGCCAATTCCCCGGCCGTATTGAGAGTATCTTTACTGCTATGCAAAGTGTGACGCCATCGCACCTAGCAGATAGACAGTTGTTTAACTTCGATGAGGTGCGAGCCACTGGTTTAGAAACGGACGAAGGCGACACCGCATTCGATGCGCCCTCTTTTAACCAATCATTCGCTCCTGAAGACGATGATGAACAGTTGATGTCCTCTATCAAAATTACACATATCGCTTAATTTGAAGAAACGGCGGCTTCTGGAGTCGCCGAGTTTTCTTGTTCCATAATAGCTTCAACGATCGGACGATTAACCCGAATCATCGCTTTCAGCTCATCAATGTAATCTTGTCCTCGCTCAGAATAGCTGTGCAAACCGCTTAATAGAGGAATCGCACGTACTTGCTCCTCTCGATCACGCATCACTTCACGGATCTGACGTAACTCAAGATACGGTTCATGTGTATTAATGTTGCGCATGTAACTTCGAACCGATTGCGCCACGTGGTCAAACTTTGCCACTTCGTGATTCATCCCCTCAGGTCGTTGGCTTGGTACTAGTCCACAACCCTCGCGATAACACCACTGGCCAAATAAATTGAGCCCTTCTTGTGCAAACCGTGATGTACCCCAGGCGGACTCGTTCGCCGCTTGAACGAGGACCATCATGGTAGGAATAATATCCACCCGGCGCTTGAGGATTTCAAATTGCTGTTCGTTATCTAGGGTTGGATCAACTTCGTAGTAATCGACTAAACGAGCGAGTTGACTTTTATCTTGTTCGTTTTCAAAACCTCTGCTGTACGCATTCTCGATGGCAAATAGCTGTTGTCTTTCGTGCAGAATACGTAAATTCTCCGCTTCAATGATGGGCAGTAGATAGCGAAAAAACTCCCTCTTTTTCTCTCGTACATCATTAAACTCGTCAAAATTAGGGATCTCTGTACGAGGTTTTAGGGTTGGCACTGGAGGCAAACCGTGGCTCACTATATCTTTGTCGCTTGTCGGCTTCTCATATTTACTAAAAAACGGTAACAACAAAGCGGCTATACATACCAAGATAAAGAAAATAATAAATAATTTTTTTCGCATTTGAACTCCTTTAAGCAGTCCAGTCATCGGATTGATTTGATTGAGAGGGTGGCTGCAAGCGCACATTGACACCGATGACTTGGCGATAAATCAAACCCAACAGATTTACTAAATAAGGAATCAAAACAAAAAGCAATAGCCCATATGTAATGAGACCCATGATAAAAACCATGTAAAAAGCAAATGTTAGCGCAATAAAAAACGGCAAATGATAATGAGTAATACGGATTGAATAATAGATTGCGTTCAATGGCGATATGCGGCGTTCGACAACTAAGGGGATCGCTAAACAAAAAATCGCTGATGTATACAAGGTCACTATATAGCCTAGTAAAGGCGAGATGCTTGCAGCCAACCATACAAACAGTTGTGAAATTAACGTAGTGATCACGCCCGCAGCAATGAGCGAGGTCACCACTTCAAATCCCTTAAAAATGTGCAAGCCCTTGGTCGGAATATCGATGCTGTGACGTATCCCCATCAGAATAATGCCGCCAAACAACGGAGCCGCTATCGCAGTACTAAACAAGGCTAAGCCTAAGCCTTGAATGGGTGTCATTTGATTAATCGCTTCGGGAGATGAAAGTACTGACATCGGCAACACAATTTGAATGACAGTGACGATAACGAGTAGTACTGCGAGAAAGCTGATCATGGCCGTTACCAGAGGCCAAAAATGCCGCCCAGTAATAGCAAACGCTTCCTTTAGCCATTGCATCGGATGAACACGGTAGTTTCCCTTCAATGCTTCGGCTAAATCTCCGCCCACAATCATTTGTTCTTTTGATTCGTTTTGCTGCAATTTCGACCCCATAAAGCTCTATACATTTGATATAATTAGCGTCAACCATCGATTTTACCATCGATTCTGTAGCTGAGGAAATTTATGCCCACTCAACATCGACGTAAGCGCAGTCCGAAGCGTCCACGTCCAGTAAACCCGAAACTTGTTCTACTCAATAAGCCTTATGGTGTACTCAGTCAGTTTTCTGGGGAGCCAGATGATGTCACCCTTAAAGATTTCGTTCCTCATTCAAACGTTTATCCCGCCGGGCGGCTTGATAAGGATAGTGAAGGTTTAATGTTACTGACAAATGACGGCGTCTATCAGGCGCGTCTTGCGAATCCGAAATATAAAGTAGCTAAGACTTACTGGGTACAAGTTGAGGGCATTCCCGATGAAGCGCAATTAACGGCATTGCGTAATGGTTGTGAATTAAACGACGGACTTACCAAGCCGGCACAAGCTTTTGCTATTGACGCGCCTATAGGTTTGTGGCCGCGCAACCCGCCGGTGCGTGAGCGTAAAACAGTTCCCGACTCTTGGTTAAGCTTATCGATCACTGAAGGGAAAAACCGTCAAGTTCGTCGTATGACGGCTCACGTAGGACTGCCTACCTTGCGATTAATCCGTGCGCAAATCGGTCCGTTTAAGTTGGCTGGGTTACAGCCAGGAGAATGGCGCGAAGAGCCCCCAGTATGGTAAACTGTGCGACTAGCGTTCCGTGTAGTAACAGAGACAGTAAATCATGACTGAGTCCAAGAAAAACCCCAGTGAAACCAAAGTCATCGTCGGTATGTCTGGCGGCGTAGACTCTTCCGTATCCGCCTACCTACTTCTTCAACAAGGCTATCAAGTTGAAGGCCTCTTTATGAAGAACTGGGAAGAGGATGACGACGATGAATATTGTGCCGCCGCTGATGATCTCGCCGATGCAGAGGCCGTGTGTGAAAAACTGGGCATTGAGCTACACACCGTTAATTTTGCCGCGGAATACTGGGATAACGTGTTTGAGCATTTCTTAGATGAATATAAAGCCGGCCGCACTCCTAACCCTGACATCATGTGCAACAAAGAAATCAAATTTAAAGCATTTCTGGAATTTGCAGCGGAAGCCTTGGGCGCCGACTATATTGCTACGGGTCATTACGTGAGACGCGCTTTTAACGATGGCAAGTGGCAGTTATTACGCGGTTTAGATAATAACAAAGACCAAAGCTACTTTCTTTATACGTTGAGTCACGAGCACGTTGCTCAAACGTTGTTCCCTGTTGGTGAGCTCGAAAAGCCAGAAGTGCGCCGTATTGCCGAAGAGCAAGGTTTAGTTACTGCCGACAAAAAGGATTCCACAGGTATCTGTTTTATTGGAGAGCGCAAGTTTAAGGACTTTTTGCAACAATACCTTCCTGCTCAGCCGGGTAAGATCGAGAGCGTTGATGGTGAAGAGCTCGGTGATCATGAAGGACTAATGTACCACACCATAGGCCAACGCAAAGGACTTCATATTGGCGGTTTAGCTGACGCCGGCGATGATCCGTGGTACGTCGTTGATAAAGATGTCGAGCGCAACGTACTCGTCGTTGCTCAAGGCAAGAATCATCCTCGCCTATTCTCAAAAGGCTTAATAGCGAACCAACTACATTGGGTCAATCGTGAGGAAATAACAGAGCCGTTGCGGTGTGTGGTAAAAACACGCTATCGCCAAGCCGATATAGCTTGCCAAATAACACCTGCCGCAGATGGACGTATCACGGTTTCTTTCGATGAGCCTGTGGCTGCCGTAACGCCTGGTCAATCGGCGGTGTTCTATATCGATGATGTCTGTCTGGGTGGCGGAATTATTGAACAACGTATTACCGATTTTGAGGTGCGTTTATGAACGATTGGCAACAGCGGGTTGTTGCTTTAGCGGGAATGGCACAAGCCGCAATCGCCGTTCAGCAGGTCGCACGTACAGGCCGAGTCCATCATGAAGCTGTAGTGGACACCCTTATCAATAGCGTACTTAACCTGGAACCAGAGTCGACAGAAGCGGTCTATGGCGGTTTAGAAGGTGTTCGTCCGGGGTTGATTTTACTCGCCCAACAGTTTCGCAATAATGCCCAGCGTGACCTCGAAATTACTCGGTACATGGTAGGCATGGTGCACCTATCTAGACGCTTGCTGAATCAGCCAAAGTCGCTCAACTTATTAGCAGAGCGGCTACATCAGGTTGGCCGCCAGTACTATGAGTTTGGCTTCGATAAATATCAGATAACGGCGAGTCTCGCTTCGATTTACCGTGAAGTGATTAGCCCATTAGGGCAACCGATAAGAGTCAATGGCAATCCTAAACTATTAAAGCATGAGGCCAACCAACACTTGATTAGAGCCTTGCTTCTATCAGGTGTACGTAGCGCAGTATTATGGCAACAAGTCGGTGGTAAACGACGTCAGTTTTTATTAGGACGCAAGCGTATGCTGGCGGCCGTCAATGAACTACTCAGCGTGAGTGCATAACTTAAACTGTTTAACTTGGAGAACTTTGGATATGTTACCTTTTTCAACCCTTACGGCTATATCGCCTGTTGACGGGCGTTATGCCAGTAAAGTTGAGCCATTACGTGCCATATTTAGTGAGTATGGTCTAATTAAATACCGCGTGACTGTCGAAGTGCGTTGGTTACAAATGTTGGCTCAGCATGAGGGCATTAAAGAAGTTGCTCCACTTAGCGATGAAGCGAATCAACGCCTTAATGCGATCGTTGAAACATTCAGCGTCGAAGATGCTGAACGTGTGAAAGAAATCGAGCGCACAACAAACCATGACGTGAAAGCGGTCGAATACTTATTGAAAGAGAAAGTCGCTGACTTGCCAGAATTAGCCAAAGTCAGTGAGTTTATTCACTTTGCTTGCACGTCAGAGGATATCAACAACCTATCACATGGTTTAATGCTTACAGCTGCGCGAGACGATGTCTTGGTGCCTGTTATGCAAGATATTGTCGATACTGTAAAAGCAAAGGCACGTGAATACCGCTCGGTAGCAATGATGGCACGTACTCACGGCCAACCCGCCACGCCAACCACCATGGGTAAAGAGTTTGCTAACGTCGCGGTGCGTTTGCAACGTCAGCTTGAGCAAGTGCGCGCAGTGGCACTGATGGGTAAAATAAACGGTGCAGTGGGTAACTACAACGCGCACTTAGCGGCTTACCCGAACGTTGATTGGCATCAGGCTTCAGAACAGTTCGTGACTTCTTTAGGCCTGACTTGGAACGCTTACACCACCCAAATCGAACCGCATGATTATATCGCCGAATTGTTCGACGCGGTCGCACGCTTTAATACCGTGTTAATCGACTTTGATCGTGACTTATGGGGTTATATTGCGCTTAACCACTTTAAGCAGAAAACGATTGCTGGCGAAGTAGGCTCATCAACCATGCCGCATAAAGTAAACCCCATCGATTTTGAAAACTCCGAAGGTAACTTAGGCATCGCCAATTCGGTTATGAGTCACCTCGCGCAAAAGCTTCCGATTTCCCGCTGGCAGCGCGATCTGACCGATTCAACCGTGTTACGTAATCTCGGTGTTGGTATCGCCCATGCGGTTATCGCGTATCACGCTTCCTTGAAGGGCCTGAGCAAACTTGAAGTGAATGAATCTGTACTCACGGCTGAGTTAGACGCAAACTGGGAGTTGATGGCCGAGCCCGTACAAACGGTGATGCGTCGCTACGGCGTCGAAAAGCCATACGAAAAACTCAAAGAGCTCACGCGTGGTAAGCGTATCAAGCCGGCCGATTTGGTAACATTCATTGATGCGCTCGATGTTCCTGAAGCCGCGAAAGATGAAATGAAAGCCATGTCACCGATGAACTATATTGGTCGTGCTGAAGCATTTGTAGACGAGCTTAAGTAATGCATTTACAGAATGTCGATAAGCAAGTCTTTCTCGATTCTGACTGGCAAAAACGCCCGCGCTTGTTTAAGCGTGGGCTCGCCAACGTTGACTTGATCGAACCCGAAATTTTAGCCGGTTTAGCCATGGAAGATGGCGTTGATGCTCGTATTATCGAACATCGAGATCAAGCCTGGTCAGTCACTCACGGCCCTTTCGAGGAGTACGAATCGCTCGGTGAAGCGAATTGGACGTTACTCGTGCAAGCAGTCAATGAATGGATGCCCGATGTCCACTCGCTGTTGCAGGCGTTTCGTTTTTTACCCGAGTGGCGCATTGATGATGTGATGGTGAGCTTCTCCGTTGAAGGCGGTGGCGTTGGGCCACACGTTGACGAATACGATGTGTTTATTGTGCAAGGTGCGGGTCGTCGTCATTGGCGCGTGGGTGCACGTCAATCGACTACGCCAACTTATCCGTGCGAGGATCTCAAGCAGATCAAAGAGTCCTTTGATGCGGTCATCGATGAAGTACTAGAACCCGGTGATGTTCTGTATATTCCGGCTGGCTGCCCACATGATGGCATCGCACTTGAACCTTGTCTCAATTATTCCGTCGGTTTTCGTGCGCCGAATCAAGCCGAATGGCTTGCTCAGCTCGCTGACATGGCATTACAGACTGAGCAACTCAAACAACGTTACACCGATCCGAACCTCTCGTGTGACAACCCAAGTCATATCGTAACTGAAGCTCAGCTAGGCCAAGTCAAACAACTCCTTAAATCAGCGGTTGAATCGAGTGATTTTGATGAGCTCATTTTACGTGCTCAGTCAATGAGTAAGCGCCCTCTTCCTGAGCCCGAGTTGCCGATGGTGGCCGAACAAGTGCCTGCTTTGCTAACGATGGATAATGCAACCGTCGTTCGTACACCGGGTTCGCGTTTACTTAAGCACTTCGAAAAACCACATTACTTTACCAACGGTGAAATGTTTGTAGTGACTGCTGAAGCTGAGGCACTGGCTAAGCAGCTTGCAGAGCTCACCGATGAAACAGCGATTACCGAATTGGCGCCCGTGTGCAGTGACGCGTGTGGGCAAGCGCTGATCGCATGGTTAGTCAATCAGGGTGTTATCGAGCTATTAATTGACTAATTTTTATTAACAAGTTGCCGTTTACGTCAACTGTAAACAACAGTTGCTAAACACCCGTTTGAATAACGATTTTAGTTTTGTTTTTTAGTAGCGCGTTAACATTCCAAGTGGTAATGTGCGCGCAATTTTGAAAACCAATGAGGATGGAAATTCATGTCTCTATTTGAGCATATTGAATTCGATAATCACGAACAAGTGACCTTCTGCCATGATGAAGAATCTGGTCTTAAGGCTATTATTGCCGTTCACGATACAACGCTCGGCCCGAGCTTGGGCGGTACGCGTTTATGGAACTACGCTTCATCGGCTGAAGCATTAACCGACGTGTTACGTCTTTCACGTGGCATGACCTATAAAAGCGCCATGGCTGGCCTTCCTCTAGGTGGCGGTAAAGCCGTAATCATCGGCGATGCTAAAACCATTAAAAGTGAAGCCCTATTCCGTGCTTACGGTCGTTTCATTGAAACCTTAGGTGGCAAATACATCACCGCTGAAGACGTCAACATTCGCACGGCGGATATCGATATCGTTGCTAAAGAAACAAGCCATGTTGCCGGTACTGCAGATAAAGCAGGCGATCCATCGCCTCACACTGCTCTCGGTACTTATTTAGGCCTTAAAGCGGCGGCAAAACACCGTTTAGGTTCTGATGACCTTAATGGCGTAACCATTGCAGTGCAAGGTTTAGGTGCTGTTGGTTATGACTTTGCCGAATACTGTGCTAAGGAAGGCGCGAAGTTGATCGTAACGGACATCAACGAAGACGCTATGCAACGAGCTAAAGATGAGCTCGGTGCACAGGTTGTGGGTCTTGACGAAATCTATGGCGTCGAGGCTGACGTGTACGCGCCATGCGCACTCGGTGCAACCATTAACGATGAAACGCTTAAGCAGTTAAAAGTGAAGATCATTGCAGGTAGTGCAAACAATCAGTTAGCGACTCCAGCACACGACCAGAAAGTTAAAGACATGGGTATTCTATACGCCCCTGATTATGTCATTAACGCAGGTGGTGTTATCCACGTGTGTTCCGAAGCGGCTAATTTCTCGCTTGAAGAGACTGACAAACGCGTGCGTGATATCTACAACACACTCGATAAGCTCTTTGCTCGTGCCAATGAAGAAAACCGTCCAACCGGCGAATTGGCCGACGAGATGGCGCGCGAAATCATCGCTAACGCGAAAAAATAATAGCGTAATGAGCTACCTTAGTGATTAAGGTAGCTCAAAATAACTTCAAGCGGGTGTCTCACCCGCTTACCTTCCAAACGTTTTACCTGCGAGCGGCAAGAGAATCCAGTCGCAGTAATACCACTGGTTCCGTACTGTTTAACCGCTTCAGCCCAATCCATTTGATACAAAGCAATACTCTCTTTCAAATTGCTACGTTCATGCCCAAACGTTCCGGCCATACCACAACAGC